>JAQBWG010000052.1 GCA_027625225.1 Chloroflexota bacterium
CTAGCAAGTCTCCACTAAGCGAAAAAGAAGTCCCAAACCGGCTGCCTCTAGAATCTTGGGGTGCTTCTAGTCTTCCCTGTGCATGCCAAGCGCCGTCAGATGCTCGCTCAAATACGTATACGTAAGCTGGAAGAAGGCCGTCGCGTGCACCAACTGCTAGGATGTCACCTTCTAGCGCGAGCATGTGCCCGAATGCTCTGACTGCCTCTCCATCCGGTGGTAAGAGTTTACTCTGGAAAACCCAGCCATCCTTGAGGTTCCCTGTGAACATATAGACTGAGCCGGATAACTCGCCCGCATCGTTGTCTTTGGGTGCCGACACGACTAGAATGCCTTCCCCCACCACAACGGCAGCACCGAAGTTATCGAATGAATCTCCGTCGGGAGCTATTAGTTTTTGTCGTTTGTCCCACCTCCTGGATGTACTGGGAGCATATACGAATGCAGCACCGGAGCCTATTCCATTTTCACCATCCGTACTATCTCCCAGCAAAACGATGTCGTCATTGACATCAATCGATGTGCTTGCCGGTAGATCAACGGCTGTTTCAGTAAAGGCGTCAGATGTCGGGATATTAATGCACGCCGTCAACAAAACGGTTGCATTGAGGGTAGCTACAATCAGAAAGAAACGAGTGGCTGTCGAATGGGAGGCCATAGCATATTTTAACTTACCGGCGCCCGAACACCCTTGCCCGGCGCGACGCCTTCCTGAAGCTCGCCGTCGCGCACCACCGGCACCCCTTTCACCAGCACATGACGGAAGCCTACCGACGGGAGATTCGGCTGTTTGTACGTGGATTTGTCTATCACCGTCTCCGGACCGAACACCGCAAGGTCCGCGTCCGCGCCCGCCCGCACACGCCCCTTGTTCTTGAACGCGGGTGCCCGCACCTCCAGCCGCTGTGCCGGCATGAACGCCGACTTCCGCAACACGTCCATCAGGCTCAGTTTCTTCGTCTCCCGCACGTAGTGACCCAGCACCCGCGCGTACGTCCCCGCCGTCCGCGGATGTCCCGCGCCGTTGCGAAGATACCCGTCGGTGGCGATAGCCGTCAGTGGGCTTGATACTGCCGCGTCCATCTGGCTCTCGGGGATGAAGTGCACCACCACCATCCCCGTCTTCTCTCTGTACTCCGCGAACGTCGAGGCCGTCAGAGGTTCGCCCGAGTCCGGCCAGGTCAGTCCGTCGAAACCGACGCCTAGCCGTTCCTGCCACCCTTCGTCGAAGATGGCCGATTCGATGCCCGACATCCCCGCCGTGTACGGATAACACTCCGTTGTGATATCCAGTCCCCGCTCCTTGGCCTGTCCCACCAGTTCCAGCAGCTTTTCTGTGATACTGAGCCCCACACTGGATATGTGGACGACGTGCAATGGCGCGCCCGTGATGAACGCCGCCGCGATAGCCTCCTCCAGCGCCTCAACCCCCCCAACGCCTTCAACCGGCCCCATACCTCTGATGTGGATGTGGCACGGCGCGTTGTACTTCGCCCCTAATTTGAAGGCCTCGATAGCCTCCGGCCGCGATGCCCCCGGCGTGTACTGAAGTCCGAACCCCACCGCCAGGCCGCCCCGCTGCAACCCGCGTTCGATTAGTTGAAGAATCTCGCCGACTTCCTGCTCTGTGGCATGCCGGTGAGCCGCATCACCCATGGGTAAAAAGCTGCCAGGGTCTTTGAGTACCTTCATCCGGGAGGGGATATGCCCCGCGCTCGCCCCGAAATTGATAAGCGCTCGGCCTTCCCGTATCCCATACCACCTGTCCACGTCGTCCGTACCCACCTCCAGCTCCAGCGCCGTCGTCACCCCGTCCTGCGCCTGGATGCGGTAGTTCTCGTCGTCCTGGCCGTGCGAATGCAGGTCGATAAACCCCGGCGCGACCACGTGCCCCGTCGCGTCCAGCTCTTCGTTGCCCTGTAACGCTTCTGAAGACAGCGCCTGCACTGTACCGCCCGAAATGCCCACGTTCGCGAGCTTGTCGAAGCCCGACTCCGGGTCCATCACCCGCCCGTTTTTTATCACCACATCGTACGTTGCCAATCTAGTTATCCTTCAAGAAATTAGTCCGTCGTGCCTGGCGGACGCTGGAGATGCCAGTCCGTGATGCCCTGGTATGCCTTGGCGATGCTCAGGATGCGGTTCTCCGAATATGCCCGCCCCATGAACTGGATGCCTGTTGGCAGGCCCCGGTCGCCGAACCCTGTCGGCACGCACACCGACGGCAGCCCTGCGATGTTTCCCAGCGCACCGATGATGTCGCGGCCCTTGCCGGAGAACGCCGTTTTGAACTCCTTGTCGATAGGCGGCGCGACAGTGGGATACGACGGCCCCACGACGGCATCGTACCGCGCCAACACCTCGTCCGCCGTCTGGCTCATTTTCCTACGGACGCGCATGGCCCGGATGTAATCGCTGGCTAGAACCGCGTAGCGGCTGTATATCCGCCTGCGACTCGACTCGGCGGTGAGCCCGGCGCCGTGTCCCGCGTCGGTAAAGTCCTCGAACGCGGATGCCGTTTCCGCCATCATCACCGTGGTGGCGACGGCCTCGTAGGGCATATCAGGCAGTTCTACCTCTTCCACGGTGGCGATACCCGCCTCCTCCAGTTGCTTCAGAGCCTTTGCCAGATTTGCCTTCACGCCGGAGTCGGCGCTGTCCGTTGAGCCCTTGAGCAAGCCGAGTTTGAACGGCTGCTTACCCTTACTTTCATCATATCGAAACGGCTCTTTGTGGGTGGAATCGTCGCGGGGGTCGTGGCCGGATAGCGCTTGTAGCAGGATGCCGAGGTCGTCGGCGGTATGGGCGAAGGGGCCGACTTTGTCCAGACTCCAGACGGCGGGCATGGCGCCGTAGCGGCTCACGCGTCCGAAGGTGGGGCGGAGTCCGGCGATGCCGCAGTAGCTGGCGGGGCAGAGGATGGAACCCCAGGTTTCTGTGCCGAGGGCGAACGGAATGATGCCCCCGCACACGGCTGAACCGGAGCCGCTGGATGACCCTCCGCTCCATCCCATCGGGTTCCAGGGAGAAATGCCTGGGCCGGTAAATGATGCCTCGGGATGGCGGTATCCGGCGCCGCCGGCGAGTTCGACCATGGCCAGTTTGGCGGTGAGGACGGCACCTGCTTGTTCAAGGCGTTCGATGACGGCGGCGTCGTAGTCGAAGGTTTGGTTTTTGACGGGGGCGGTGCCCCAGGAGGTGGGATAGCCGGTTGCAGCGAAGATGTCTTTTGCGCCGTAGGGGATGCCGTGGAGGATGCCTTTGTAGTTGCTCTTTTGTATTTCCGATTGCGCCTTGCGTGCTGCCTGAAGTGCGCGGTCGCGGGTGACGGTTACGACGGCGTTGTACTTCGGGCCAAGCGTTTCGAGACGGGATAGGGCGAGTTCGGTGAGTTCGACGGATGAGACCTGTTTGGTGCGGACGAGTTCGGCGAGCTGGCGGACGGGTGTGAAGAGGATGTCGGAGTTCATGATTAGTCGGCTCCGCGATAGGGTTGGAAGATGTCGCCGGGGCCGTCGTCGTTACCCAGCTTCACTTTCCGGAGTTGTTCGGCAGTGGCGGCGACCTGTTCGGCACTTTCTTTGATTTCGTCGAGCTGTTCGGGTGTGAAGAGGTGGCCGAAGCGGAGCTTGAGCATTTCGAAGCGCAGTTCGCCGTCTTTTTGCCGGTCTATGGGCATGGGTGTCCTCCGGGCAGTGTGGTATGTCCGGCGACATGGTATGCGGGCAGGGGGATTGTGTCCAGATGAGCCAGAATTCAGGGCGAGAGGACTCAAGCCTTATGGGTAGCCACTGTCCGGGGTTGTAGAGTCGCTACCAGAGCCTGCAAGATGGGGAGCCGCAGGAAACAATAGTCAGCCATACCTCCGGCCCACCCGAGCCGCCCACGGCCATCATATACCCGTTGGCACCCAGCACAGCGTCGCGATAGTTGGAGCCTCCGACGACGTTGTCAAAGTCGTAGAAACGACACTGCGAGTCGAAACAGACAAGCTGATACAGGGACATAGTGCCCCGAGCTGCAAAGACCGAGTACCCGTTTGCTAATGTGAGGCCTTTTATCCAGTCGTAGCCACCTGCATCAAAAACCTTGGTAGTTGTGGAGATGGAGGTACACGCAACGTTGGCACAGGCCAAAATGATTCCGTCGTCTGTGAAATTTCCTGTCGCTATGATCGGATTTCCATCCGTATTGATGGTAACGGCATGGTCTCTGCCGTCGTCGTAGGTGCTCGGCGTGATATCTGTGACGACTGCCGTGCTGCAGTCAAGACTTGTGCAGTGCACCACATTCAGCGTGTCCGCTTGCAAGTCTTCATATACGACGAACGGGAGGTTATCGGAGCCAACGATAATCTCGACATCTCCACCCTGGTTGTATGAGTCGTGGAAATAGAACGTGGCGCTGGTACAAGCGACATTATCACAATGGCCGGTGTACAGCAGGTCGAATTGGGCGGAATAGAATGCGATGACTCCGAAGCCGTCGGACCCCAAGGTTACGGAGATCTGTTCCGGTTGGCCATTAGCCGTCAGGACGCTTGGCGTGTCTATGGTGGAGCAGACAACGTCCAGGCAGTGGATGGACATAAGCTGTCCAGCGGTACTGGTCTCACGGCGATAAATTATGAGAGGGAATCCATCGGTGCCGACAACATGGTCTACGAACATGCCGACCGCATCGCCGGTGGCGTCAAGGGTAAACGGAGTTACGCTGCTGCAGTCCGCATCGTCGCAATGTGCGCTAAGCAGAGCTTGGCTAGGTGTCCCGGGAGAGACGTCTGCAGCGTAGGCGATGAATGGGAACCCGTCCGAGCCGAGGACGATGGAAAGTGCGTTTGTAGACGTGGCTGTATCGGGTGGTCGAAGAACCATAAATGAGTTGGTACTCGTGGCCGAAGTTCCGGCCGGCCCCTGCGGGCCCTGTAATCCCTGTGGGCCGATGCCGCCTGATGCTCCTGTTGCCCCGGCCGGGCCCTGCGGCCCGGTCGCTCCTGTTGCTCCGGGGTCACCCTGATTTCCGGCCGGCCCAGGCGGCCCACTAGACCCCTGCGGCCCAGCTGGCCCTGTAGGTCCAGTCGGCCCTGCGGTTCCAGGGTTCCCTTGCGGTCCCTGGGGGCCAGTCGGCCCAGTCGGCCCCGGTAGCCCCGTTGGTCCGGGCAGTCCTTGTGGGCCGGATGCTCCGGGTTCGCCTTGCGGTCCGGCGGGTCCCGGTTCGCCTTGCGGCCCTGCGGGCCCGGCCGACCCTTGTGGCCCCTGTTCACCTTGCGGCCCTTGTGGTCCTTCCGGTCCCTGTGGGCCCTCGGGTCCTTGCGGTCCTTCCGGTCCCGGCGGCCCTTCAATCACGATTGGAGTTGGAGTAGGGGTTTCTGCTTGTGCGGGATCTTGCCAGCGGTTCGATGTTGGCGGTTTCACCGAAGAAACGCGGCTCTTCTAAAGATTTACCATTTTCGGACGTTTGAGTGGCGTCCTGTGATTCGGAATCGTCAACAGGTTGTATGCATGCCGCTGCAAATATCAGTAATAGAGAAGAGAACAGAGCCAGTGCTACCAGGGGTAAATTCAAAACTCTGGTTAGTATTCGCTGTTTGAGAGTTGATGGTGCCATCGCGTAATTGCACGCTCCTTGCATAACGGCATCCATTAAGAACAGAGGCCTATATACGTACACTATGTGCGCCCGATTTTAGGGCAAAAGTGTGTATTAGGCAAGAAATCGGCTTTGTTTAGCTATACACCTGCGGATTCAGTCAGGAATACGAGTTCCCTCTCACCGTTGCCGGACAACGGTATTCCCAAGGGCCGGATTAGGTTGGAGGCGTGTTTGCGGGACGAAGTCGGCGAATTGGGACATGCGAAGAATCACATATCTTGCCGATGACGGGTACAATAGCCTGCCGTGTGAAAATCAATGTTCAAGTATTGGAGCAGATAGATGCAGTTAGGGAATTTTTCGGTAAGTTTGGCAGTGAGGGATATCGGCGCTTCCAGGGCGTTTTATGAAATGCTGGGGTTTTCGGCGATTGGCGGTGAAGAGCAGCAGGGTTGGCTGATTATGCAAAATGGCGATGTGAACATCGGCTTGTTTCATGGGATGTTCGAGAAGAATATCCTGACGTTCAATCCGGGGTGGGACAAGAACGGTAAGGAATTGGGGTCGTTCACGGATGTCAGGGATATCCAGAAGCGGTTGAAAGAGGCGGGGGTCGAGTTCGAGGAGGAGGCGGAGGACGGCACGGGGCCGGCGAGTTTCATCATTGGCGACCCCGACGGGAACCCGATTCTGGTTGACCAGCATGTAGACAGCCCCAAGTAGTGGTGGCCTCAGGGCTGCGAGGGACGATAGAGGCCCCGCCCCAGATTCTTCGCTTCGTTCCAGAATGACACTGGATTGGAGTGTAAGGTGCGGTCTTTTTTACGTGCCGGGGGTTGGGACGAGGTCGGCCAGTTGGGGCATGACTTCGTTGACTAGCAGTTCGTGGGAGTGGCGCCATTTGTCCGCAGGTTTCCACTCGTGTCCCACTGTTACCAGCACGCCAAAGCCGCCGACGTATTCGTAGAGGTCGCGTATCTGTTTGGCGACGTCGTCGGGTGAGCCGACCATCCAGACGTGGTCCATCATGTATTCGGGTGTGACGTCGGAGTCGGCCATGTTCGGGTCTTTTTTCAACTGCTGGATGCGGCCGGGTATCTTGGACAGGATGCGCAGGACGTACTGCTCGTAGGCGATGCCGATGGGGCCTTCGAGGGCTTCTTTGCGGGCCTGCTCGGTGGTGTCGGCGACGTAGATGTCGCGGGCGATGCGCCACTTGCGGCGGTCGGCGACGCGGCCCGCTTTCTTGGCGCCCTCTTCGACGCTGCTCCACTGGGATTTGACCTCGGCCCAGGGGAGGAAGTTGATGCTTATGGGTATCCAGTCGCGCTCGCCTGCCTGGACGAGGGTGGCGGACTGGGGCCGCGAGCCAGCGACGGCGATGGGCGGGTGCGGCTTCTGGTAGGGCTTGATGTGGAAGCGCATGCCGATTTCGGGCCACGGTTCGGGGACGGTGAAGTCCCAGAATTCGTTCTTGTAGCGTCCGGGCTTGGGGTCGTCCCATAGCTGGAGGACGAGGTCTACGGCCTGGCGGGTGAGTTCGCGATTCTTGCCCGTTTTGGGGTCTATGTTCATGGCTATGAGGTCGCCGGGGAACCCTCCGGGGCCGACGCCCCAGTTGAAGCGGCCTTTGAGCATGTGGTCGAGCTGGGCGATGCGATGGGCGACGCTGAAGGGGTTGTGGCTGGGCATGCAGGTGACGCCGGTGCCGAGCCGGATGTTTTGGGTTTCGCCGATGCAACGGGCGATGAAGAGGTCGTTGGCAGGGATGTTCTCCCAGGCGGAGGTGAAATGCTCGCCTATCCAGGTTTCCTGGTAGCCGAGCTGGTCGAGGGCGATGATGCGCTCGAGGTCTTCCTGCAGGGTTTCGGTGTAGTCGTAGCCGGGCGGGTGCGCCGGCATGGTGAAGTCGCCTAGTTTCATGTTTCTCCCTTTCCCGCCACGAAGGCCTATGTTTTATCTAAACTGGCTGGGAGGATTGTACCTTTTCAACCATCCCTCTGGCCCCCTTCCTTGGGTAAGGAAGGGGGAAGAAAAGCTACTGGGGGACACCCCTGGTTCCCCCGACAGGACGAGCCCTGCACCCAATCGGCGTTTACGGGCGCCTTCTTCCTGAATCAAGGGGCCAGACGGGCGAGACGAATTCTGCCAGATGGAAGGAGCCCGCATGGCGTAGGGAGCTTATTTCAGGTCCTTGAGCTTGGGCATGACCTCGTTCTTGAGTCTGGTTACCGACTGCACCCACTGTTCTTTGGGGTTCCATTCGTGGCCCATGGTGAGGAGTGTGCCGAAGCCGCCGACTTCGTTGTACAGGTCATGAAGTTTCTCGGCGACTTCGTCGGGCGAGCCGACGATGAAGATGTTGTCGATGAGGTAGTCGATGGTGACGCCGGAGTCGGCCATGTTGGGGTCGTTCTTGAAGATGTCTAGCAACTTGTACTTGGTGAGCGTGCGGAGGAAGTAGTCGCGAAAGTCGCGGGCGAGGGTGCCTTCGAGGACTTCCTTGCGGGCCTGTTTGGTGCTGTCGGCGATGTAGACCTCGCGGGCGACACGCCAGATGGAACGGTCGGGGGTTTTGCCGACCTTTTTGGCGCCCATCTCGACCTGGTCCCAGTGGGTTTTGACGACGCTGGGGGGCACGATGTTGATGCTCATGGGTATCCAGCCGCGCTCGCCGGCGAGGACGAGGGTGTCGGACTTGCGGGACACGCCGGCGACGCCGATGGGCGGGTGCGGCTTCTGGTAGGGCGTGGTGTGCAGGAATAGGCCTATCTCGTCGTCGCGCTCGGGGATGTTGAAGTCCCAATACTTGCTCTTGTAATGGCCGGGCTTGGGGTCGGTCCAAATCTTGAGGACGAGTTCGACGGCGTCCCGGCTCATGGCGCGGTGCTCACCGGAGGCGTCGTCGATGCCGGTGACTTTGAAATCGCCGGGCCAGCCGCCGGAGCCGACGCCCCAGTAGAAGCGTCCGCGGGCCAAATGGTCGAGCACGGCGATGCGGTGTGCAATCATGAAAGGGCTGTGGTTGGGCATGCAGGTGACGCCGGTGCCGAGCTTGATGTTCTTGGTGAGGCCGATGGCCTTGGCGAGAAACAAATCGGGCGCAGGGATGTTTTCCCATGCCGAGGTGAAGTGCTCACCGACCCAGGCTTCGGTGTAGCCGAGCTTGTCGAGGGTGACGATCTGCTCCAGGTCGGCGTCCATGGTGTCGGCGGCGAGGGCGCCGGGCGGGTGCAAGGGCATGGTGAAGAAACCGACTTCCATTAAATCCTCCAACGGGGAAAGGTAAAGATAGGGGTGCCTTCCGAGGGGCAAGTATATGGGAGCCAGAGGCGCAACTCAACCTTGCCGGAAGTGGGCGAGGGCTTCACAATTGTTTAGAGACGAATGGAGGGGTACATGCCCGCACACTGGAAGGAATGGGACAAGGCGAAGAAGGACTTAAAGGAGGACGCGACGGCGCGACGGTCGGCGCTGGACGAGGCGCTGGGCATCGTGAGTTCGGTGAACAAGGCGACGAAGAAGAACCCGGACGCGATGCGCTGCCCGATGTGCGGCGGGGTGAAGTTCAAGACGCAGAACAAGGGCGCGCAGTGGGCGTGCCGGAAGTGCGGGCACGTTATTTTGAAGGATGAGAAGACAGATTAGGCGAGGCAGAGGAGGCGGGCGGCTTTGATGGCCCAGGTGGGTATGGGCTGCAGGAGGTCGCGGAGTTTGAAGGTGAGGAAGGCGACGACGATTCCGATGCCGAGGGAGGCGAGGACGTCGGAGGGGTAGTGGACGCCGGCGTAGACGCGGGCGAATCCCCAGAGCAGGGTGGCGGCAAGCATGGAGGTGCCGAGGCGGCGGTT
>JAQBWG010000053.1 GCA_027625225.1 Chloroflexota bacterium
AACAGGGCCACCTCCACGAAATCGACGACCAGCTCGACATCTTCCGCCCCATCACCAAGTGGGCCCACCGCGTCACCAAACCCGGCGAGATTCCCGAGGCCGTCCACGAAGCCTTCCGCCACCTCAAAACAGGCCGACCCAGGCCGGTCGAGTTGGAAATCCCGCCCGATACACTCATGGCATCAGACGACATCACCATCGTCGAACCGGAGGAGTATCCGCGGCCAACCGGAAGGGCATCCGACCTGCAACGTGCGGGGCAACTTTTGGCACACGCAAAACATCCCGCCATCGTCGCCGGCGGCGGCGCGGTGTGTGCCGGGGCATCATCCGAACTTCTCGATTTAGCCGAGTACCTCCAGGCTCCCGTACTCGCATCACGCCAGGGCAAAAGCATCATTCCCAACGACCACTACCTCTTCACCGGCGTCCACTTCTACGTCCCCGACCCCTGGCAGCGCGCCCTCAACGACGCCGACGTCATCCTCGCCGTGGGCACGCGCTTCCTGGTCACCGGACTGGAACTCAAACCGCACCAGAAAGTCATCCAGATAGACGTCGACCCCGACCAGTTCGGCCGCACCCACGCCGTCGAACTCGGCATCGAGGCCGATGCCAAGGCATCCCTGGCCGCCATTCTCGACCAGCTCAAGCAAATCACAAAGCCGCGGGAGTCGCGCCGCGCCGAGATGGAAAAAGCCCAGCAGGACTTCGAGAAGCGCATCCGCAGCCTCGTGCCCGAGCAGACAGGCATCCTTGACGCCATACAAGGCAAGCTGGACGACGACGCCATCGTCATCAGCGGCATGACCAACATCGGCTACTGGGCACACAGCTATCTTTCATCCAAGCTGCCCGGCACCTACATCACCTCCTCGTACTTCGGCACGCTCGGCTACGGCTTCCCCACCGCGCTGGGAGCAAAAGTCGCCATGCCGGACAGGCAGGTGGTGTCCATCAACGGCGACGGCGGCTTTTTATTCAACCCGCAGGAGTTATCTACCGCCGCGACGTACAACATCGCCGCGGTGACGCTGGTGTTCAACAACGGTGTGTTCGGCGCGTCCAACTGGGACCAGACGCACCGTTTCAACAGGCGGTATATCGGCACAGAGCTGCGCAACCCCGACTTCATGAAGCTGGCCGAGGCGTTCGGCGTCATGGGCATCCGCACCGCACCGGACGGGCTGGGCAAGGCGCTGCGCAAGGCATTGGACGCCAACGCGCCGGTGCTCATCGAGGTGCCGCTGCCCAACCTCATGCCTCCCTTCCAAATCGTGGAGTAACGCCCAGGAATGACTGCGCAGACTCGCCCTCGTGTAGTCATCGTGGGGGCCGGATTCGGCGGGCTGTGGGCCGCCCGCGAGCTGGCCGGCGCTCTCGTCGACGTTACGCTCATCGACCGGCACAACTACCACACCTTCTTTCCCTTGCTGTACCAAGTCGCGGCTGCCGAACTGGAGCCGGAGGACATCGCCCATCCCGTCCGAACCATCCTGCGGGGCAAGAAGAACGTGCGGTTCCTCATGGCCGAGGTGACGGGCGTAGACCTGGAGGCGAAGGTGGTAAAGACGTCACTGGGCGACGAGCCGTACGACTACCTGGTGCTGGCGACGGGGAGCAGGCCGCACTTCTTCGGCGTCAAGGGTGCGGAGGAGCACGCGCTGCGGCTGCGCGCGCTGGAGGAGGGGGTGTGCATACGCAACCACATCCTGACCCGCTTCGAGCACGCGGCGGCCCTGCCACCCGAACAGCGGGCGGCGGAGCTGCACTTCGCCATCGTGGGCGGCGGGCCGACGGGCGTGGAGTTCGCCGGGGCGCTGGCCGAGCTGGTGTACGGGCCGCTGAAGAAAGACTTCCCGTCTCTGGACTTCGGCGAGGTGTCCATCACCGTCATCGAGGCGTCGGACGGCCTGCTCACCATGCTTGTCCCCAAGTTGCGCGCGTACGCCCTGCGCCGTCTCAAGCGGATGGGTGTTGACGTGCGGCTGAAGGCGGCGGTGGAGAGCATCACCGCGGACGGCGTCCATCTCAAGGACGGCGAGTTCATCGCGGCCAGGACGGTGGTGTGGACGGCGGGCGTCGGAGGCCATCCCGACCTGAAGACGTGGGGACTGCCGGTGGTGCGTGGCGGACGGGTGGCCGTCAAGCCGACGTTACAGCTATCGGAACACGCAGAGGTGTACGTGGTGGGTGACTCGGCGTATCTCGAACAAGACGGGGTGCCGCTGCCCATGGTGGCGCCGACGGCCACTCAGCAGGGCGTGGCGGCGGCGAGGAACATCCGGCGTCAGATTGCGGGCGAGCAGCCGAAGCCGTTCCGGTACAGAGACTTGGGGACGCTGGCGGTCATCGGGCGGAACTCGGCGGCGGCTGAAGTGTTCGGGCGGAGCTTCTCTGGTATCGTGGCCTGGTTCATCTGGCTGGTGTACCACCTGTACGCGCTCATCGGGTTCCGCAACCGGCTGGTGGTGCTGACGAGCTGGGCGTGGGACTATCTGTTCTTGGAGCGCGTGGTGCGGCTGGTGCTGCCGGGGGATTCGTCTGATTCTCGCCCTTCCACAGGCTCAGGACGAACCGACTAGAAGGACAGTTTTCCAGACACTCCCTCGTTTGACGTGGCCGTGCCTGTCTGATATCACACCCTGCACAGCGTTCAAGTAGGAGCATCAACATGGAACGAGACCTCGTCGGCTACGGCATGAACCCCCCCAAAGTGGAGTGGCCTAACAAGGCGCGCATCGCGGTGTCTGTAGTGGTCAATTACGAGGAGGGGTCGGAGTATTCACCCCTCGACGGCGACGACCATCACGATACGAACGGGGAGGTGCCGTCGCCGGTGCCGCCCGCCCAGCGCGACCTGGGGAACGAGTCGATGTTCGAGTACGGGTCGCGGGTGGGGGTGTGGCGCATCATGAACATGCTGGACAAGCACAACGTCAATGCCACGTTCTACTGCTGCGGGCAGGCCCTGGAGCGCAACCCGGACGTGGGGAGGGAAATCACCCGGCGCGGCCACGAGGCGATGGGGCACGGCTACCGCTGGATAGACTACTGGGGCATGGACAAGGAGTCCGAACGGCGGGAGATTAAGCGGGCGGTGGAGTCCATCGAGCGGACGACGGGACAGCGTCCGCTGGGGTGGTACACGCGTTACGGCTGGGGGCCGAACACACGGGAGCTGCTGGTGGAGGAGGGTGGCTTCGAGTACGACTGCCTGTCGTACAACGACGACCTGCCGTACTACACGGAGGTGCAGGGGAAGCGGTGGCTGGTGCTGCCGTACTCGCTGGAGGTGAACGACACGCGGTTCTGGCGCGGAGGCATCTTCAGCAACGAGTCGTACTTCGACTGCATGAAGGACGCCTTCGACCTGCTGTACGCGGAGGGCGAGACGCACCCCAAGATGCTGTCCATCGGGCTGCACTGCCGTATCGTGGGTCGTCCGTCGCGGGCGGGGGTGCTCGACCGGTTCCTGGCCTACGCGAACTCGAAGCCGGGTGTGTGGTTCGCGCGGCGGACGGACATCGCGCGGTGGTGGAAGGAGAAGTACGCTTGACCTCTCATCAACCCTACACCACACGCGCATCCGCTCTTGGTCAGGTCGGGGTCAGGCCTTCACCAGTCTCTGGTCAACCCCTGACCAGCCATTGACCAGGCCGTGGGGAGGGTTCGGACTGGGGCGCGAGTTTGTCATCCGACTCCGGAGGCCGATAGTCGTTTGAGCGTTAATAAGGCCGCGCAGGGGTTTTGTGTGTAGGTCTTGTAACGCGTTACGTCTGCGTTACATCCGCGTTACGTCCGTGTTACAGGGTCGCGGATGTCCGCGCCTACCGTACCGTACCCAACCGTACCGTACAGCACCGTACCAAACCTGACCCAACCGAACACAACAGCACAGCACAGGACACGACCGGCGCGTGCGCGCGCGACCCGACGACGCGACGCCACGCCACGAGGCGTCCGGGGCGCCCTGGAAGCACTGTTCTGTGCTGTGTGCTGCCGACGTTTCAAATATCAGGATTTCGTATAATAAACATAAGAGAACGTTGTGACGAAACGCAGCGTTCTCGGCCACGCGGACTTCAAGTTATCCCGGCGGGCAAACGCAGTTTGCATCCAGGCACGAGTTCACCCCCCAATCCTCCCCCTCAAGGGGCAGGAGGTTATCGGGCTTCTTTGAGTACCTATGGCTTGACCTCAGGCTGCGAGACATGCACCATGAGCGGCGTTACACGGCAGTCTCATACGGCACAGAGGAGGTTTCATTCATATGGACTTTGGCATCAAGGGCAAAAACGCGCTGGTCACCGGCGGCTCGCGGGGGCTGGGCAAGCAGGCGGCGCTGTCGCTGGCGAGCGGGGGCGTGAACGTGGCCATCGTGGGGCGCACCGAGGCGACGCTGAAGAAGACCGCGGGCGAGCTGACGGCGAAGGGCGTGAAGGCGGCGTACGTCGTCGGCGACGTGTCCAACATCTCCGGCCTGGACAGGCTGCACGCCGATGCGGTGAAGAAGCTGGGCGGCATCGACATCCTGGTCAACAACGCGGGCGGGAGTGTGGCGCGGGAGAGCGTGGACGGCACGTCGCTGGCCGACTACCAGAAGACGTTCGAGCTGAACCTGTACGGCAGCTACCGGCTGATGCAACTGGTCATCCCCCACATGAAGCAGCGAAAGTGGGGGCGCATCATCAACATCGCGTCCATCTGGGGCAGGGAGTACGGCGGCAACATCGGGTATATGTCAGCCAAGGCCGCGCTCATCGCCGCCAGCAAGCACTCGGCGGTCGCGCTGGCGAAGGACGGCATTTTGGTCAACTCCATCGCGCCGGGGAGCATCGCGCACGAGAACGGGAGCTGGGAGAAGTACCAGCGCGACAATCCGAAAGAGGTGGTGGACGAGTTCATCAAGAGCAATCTGCCGCTGGGCAAGTTTGGCTGGCCGGAACCGCTAGGGGACATGGTGGCGTTCCTGGCCTCGGACAGGGCGGGGATGATTACCGGCGCGTCCATCGTGGTGGACGGGGGCCAGTCCATCTCCATGATTTAGATATGGATTCGCTCGAAAGGTGTCATTCCGAGTGAGTCCCGATTTTATCGGGGCGACGAGGAATCAACTCCAGCGCTGTTTTGGAACGGCGATTTGACGGAATGGAGGAGCAAGGAGGAGTCGATCCCTCCCTTCGCTGCGCTTCGGTTCGGGATGACACATTGAAGACAGAACAGGCTACTGGGCGAGGATAGAAGTATGGATTTCGGGATAAAGGGCAAGGTTGCGCTGGTGACGGGCGGCTCGCGAGGGTTGGGCCGGCAGATGGCGCTGTCGCTGGCAGGCGAGGGCGTTGATGTGGCGATATGCAGCCGCACGGAGGCGACGCTGGCGAAGACGGCGGAGGAGATTCGGGCGCTGGGCGTGCGGTGCGAGTACGTGGTGGCGGATGCGTCGGACGTTGCGGCGGTGGAGGCGGTGCACGCCGAGACGGTGGAGAAGCTGGGGCCGGTGGACATCCTCATCAACAACGTGGGGGGCAGCGGGTCGAAGACCAACTACCCCGTCACCATGACCCAGAACCCCATCGGGGAGTGGACGGACGAGAATGTGGATACGTTCCCGCTGGAGACGGTGAAGGACGTGTTCAGCCGCAACCTGTTCGGCGGCTATCGCCTGACGCAACTAGTGCTGCCCCACATGAAGGAGCAGCGCTGGGGGCGCATCATCACGCTGGCGTCCATCTGGGGGCGGGAGTACGGCAGCAACGTGGCGTACATGTCGGCCAAGGCGGCGGTCATCGCGGCCACCAAGCACGCGGCGGTGTCGCTGGCGAAGTACGGCGTCACGTTCAACTCCATCGCGCCGGGTACGATAGCGCACGAGGGCAGCATGTGGGACCGGTTCAAGAAGGAGAACCCGCCGGAGACGGTGGAGGGCTTCCTGGCGAAGTATTTCCCGCGAGGCGAGTTCGGCTATCCCGAGCCGGTGGGTGACCTGGCGGCGTTCCTGGCGTCGGACCGGTCGGGGATGATAACCGGCGCGTGCATCCCGGTGGACGGCGGGCAGGGCCACTCGCTGATTTAGCCGACCTTTCTTTTCACGACACGCGTGGAACTTTTCCGGCACGGGTGTCGTCTTACTCTCCGATGGGCCGACTAGACACGGTGTATAATCGTATGAGCGTGGACATGAAAGGGCAGGGCTTCCCACATGAGTAAAAGGAGATAACCTAACGTGTTCGGCACTCTGGGCATACTTTTTAGCCTTATACCCGTGGTGGTCATTGTGGCCATCATCTACGGCATTTCGCACATGCGCAAGCGCTCTGCACCCTCTGAAGAGGGCATAGGCACGGCCAAACGGCTGTATCTGTACCTCGTGGCTATCGCCGGACTGATGGCGGGAACGTCGGGCGTGGTGCAGATCGCGCGGTTCGTGCTCGCCGCGCTGCCCGGCACGGACGGGGTGTCGTCGTCCAGCACGGGTCTGGCGGTGGGTCTGGCGCTGACCATTGTGGGCCTGCCGCTGTGGTTCGTGCACTGGCGGATGATTGGCAACAGCGTCAGGGAGCACGAGTCAGAGAAGGGGACGCTTCTCCGCAAACTGTATGTATATGTAACGCTGGGCGTCGCCATCGGGCTGATGGCCCACGCCGTAGTCGAAATTCTGCAGTGGATATTCCGGGCCGAGGTGGACTTCCGGGGCTATCCCTGGGCCGCGCTGGTCATCTGGGGCGGCGTATGGCTGTACCACTGGCGCTTCGAGCAACTCGAGGGCCAGCCGAGCGAGGATTCGCGGGCGGTGCGCAGCCTGTATGTGTACATCGTGGCGGGCGCTGCACTGGTGCTGCTGGCGACAGGTCTGGCGCGCATCGTGCATCTGATCTTGCTGAGCGGCTACGAGTCGCTGGCGTCCATCCCGGTGTTCGCGCCGGGCGACGGCGGACTGTGGCGGGGCGCCATCCGCAAGGGCATCATCCTGACGATGGTCGGCGGCGCGGGCTGGTATTTCCACTGGCTGCGTTTCGCGGCGGACGATACGAAGTCCATGCTGCGGCGGCTGTTCGTGAACCTGTTCGCCAGTTACGGCGCACTTATCACCGTGCTGGTTGCCCTGGGTATAATCATTGCCCGCTCGCTGCTGTGGGGCTTCGGCGGCGGCAACGAGTCGGCCGCGCTGTATTTCCGATTCTTTCCGGCGACCATCGCGTCGCTGGCGGCGGGCATCGCGGTTGGTGTCTATCATCACAACGTAGCCACGAAAGAGAGCGGCGAGGCTCCGCAGGACTGGGCGGGCGTCCGGGAGTGGAATCCGTATCTGCTGACGGCCACGGGACTCGTAGCGCTGGTCATCGGCGTTGTCACTGCCGTCTCGACCGTCGTGGGCGTGTTGGCCCATGCGGGCACGGACATCCTGGTGGGGAGTACCGCGTGGCAGGGCGGCGTGGCACTGGCCATCACCCTGACGCTTATCGGCGGTCCGCTGTGGTGGAAGTACTGGGCGAAGGCGCAGGTGCGCGCGGTGGACGGGACACAGGCGAAGCAAGAGGAAGGGTGGTCGGCGCGACGGACGACGCTGCCGGCGATTCTTGCGGTCGGACTGCTGGCACTGCTGGGCGCGCTGAGCCACGTGCTGTTCGTGTTCCTGCGCGACCTGCTGGATAGCGGCCTGGGCCGCAGCACGGTACTCGATTTCCAAATAAGCATCGGCATTCTGGCGGCGGTGGCGGCGTTCCTGCCGTACTACCTGTCAGTGTATCGGGCGGAACAGGCCGACGGCGCGGTTCTGCCTATCAAGCGCAAGAAAAAGAACGTATCGGTGTTGGCTCCGGCGGACAGCGGGGACGTGCTCAAGCGGTTGGAGGAGACGCTCGGCTATTCGGTCGAGCACATGCGTTCGACGGATGAACGCATGAATGCGATACCCCTTAGCGATGCCGCGTTAGAAGCACTCGTGGGGCAAATCGGCGATGCGTCGGGCGATAAAGTGCTGGTGGTCTTCGACGGCCAAACGGCGAAGATCTATCCTTACCGTTAAGACGACGACGCGGCGATAAGCGCGGCCACTTCATTGCGGAAGCGCGTCTCGCTCATTCCGCCGGACGACGAGTTCACTACGGTGCCGTCGGGCAACAGAAAGAACGTGGTGGGCATGCTCAGCACCCGGTAGTTGGGCACCACCCGCGACTGATCTGTGGTGCCGGTGGGGTAGGTAATTCCAAACTCCTGGATGAAGTCGAGCGCATCCTGTCTGCTGCCAAGGCCGACGTACGGGCCGATGTCTATTCCAATCAGGACAAAGTCGTCTTGTAATTCGTCGTACACGGCCTGAAAGGCGGGCATCTCGGCGCGGCAAGGCGGGCAAAGTCCGGCCCAAAAGTTCAATACGACGGGCTTGCCCGAGGTGAAGAGCTGGGAGAAGTCCATCTCGTCTGCGCCCAAAATGTCCGCTCCCTCATATACTGAGAAGTGGAAGTCGGGCGCTGCGCCGTCCACGCCGTTCACCGGCCCGCCGGTGGTGTTGATGGACGCGAGGATGGCGATGGCCACGATTACCGCGACCAGTACGCCGCCGCCTATCCACATATAGAGGGGTGGGATGCCGCTGTTGGGTCGCTTAGGCCGGGCGCTTTTTTCCAGCTTACGTTTTCGAGATTCCTTCTTCTTGGCTGCCATTACCCCCTCCACTACAGGCTCACGGTGTATTAGAGTAGTCGGGGCACGATTCGGTTCAACGGTGGTATGCCGTTGGAGTCACACGAGGTATCGGATGGCAGATGTAGTTGTTCTTGGCGGCGGTGTCGTAGGTTGTGCGACCGCTTATTATCTCGCCCGAGAGGGCGCGGCGGTTGTAGTTGTCGAACGCGAGGGCGTGGGCAGTCAGGCGTCGGGCTTCGCGGCGGGCGGTCTGTTCCCGCTGCAAGGGTACGGCGTTCCGGGGCCGCTGAGCGAGTTCGCCATGCACGCGTTCAAGATGCATCAGGAACTGTCGAAGCCGCTACAGGAAGAGTCGGGCGTGGACTTCCAGTACCGTATGCCCCTGCGTATGCAACTGGCGTTCGGCGAATCGGACATCCCTACCCTGGAAGAATCGGCGCGTCTGTTTAAGGATGCGAGCGGCTTTTCCTCCCGCTGGCTGGACGCCGATGAAGTGCGACGCATCGAGCCGCGCATCGCACCGAACGTCGTCAGGGGTATCGAACTCAAAGGTAGCGCGGCGGTGGATAGCCACCTGTTTGCCAATGCCCTGATGCGCGCCGCCGAAAAGCACGGGGCGCGTGTGGTTTCGGGCGAAGTCACCGGAGTAAAGGCTGACGGGGAGAAAATCACGGCGGCGATTGTGGACGGCCAGCCTATTGCCGCGGCGCAATTCGTGGTAACGACGGGACCGTGG
>JAQBWG010000054.1 GCA_027625225.1 Chloroflexota bacterium
AGAGGTTATAGGCGATGCTCGTCTGGATGCCGGTCAGCTTGGTTATACCGCCCATAAGCCAAAAGCCGAAGTAGTAGTAACTCACCGAGTGGCCGCTCAGCCAGGGATCCGCGGGAGGCGCCCACACCGTCCGCACCGACGCGTTCAGAAACATAAAATCCATCGGCTGTTCGGTGTGATTGATAGACGGGTCGAACGCGCGATATACCGTCCAGCCGATAAAAAGCGCGAGGAAAATAAGCTCGGTGACCAGGATGAGCGCCCACTCACGCTTCGCAAAGTCCAGGATTTCCGAGCGTCTACGCCAGAACACCCACACCGAAATGCTGCCCAGTACGATGAGCAACCCTACGATTCCGATACGCACGTTGGGGACGATATGTGCGCTGCTCAGTATCCAAGACAAGTACCCAAGCAGCAAAATACCGAACGGCTTGGAAATAGAGTAGCCTCGATCTCGCAGGCGGGGCAAAAGAAGATACACGAAGGGGAATGCGACCAGACCGATGGCGTATGTGGTGATGAGCCACCAGAAGGCGTTTAACATAGCCTGGCCGTTACTGTCGCACTACCTGGTCGCCGAAGAGCGCTCCAACGAAAGACCGGGCATCGAACGAAGCGATATCGTCCAGCTGCTCGCCGGTGCCGATGTACAACACCGGCAGCTTTAGTTCGTCGGCAACCGCCAGCACGATGCCACCCTTCGCCGTGCCGTCCAGCTTGGAGAGCATGACGCCGTCGCAGTGCACCGCCTCGGTGAAGGCACGCGCCTGGTGCAGGCCGTTCTGGCCGGTGGTCGAGTCCAGCACAAGCAAAACCCGTTGTGTCCCCGCCTCCTGTCGCGTGAGCACCCGCTGCACCTTCTTGATCTCCTCCATGAGGTTGGACTTGGTGTGGAGTCTTCCCGCCGTGTCGATTATGACTACGTCGGAGCCACGCGCTTTGGCTGCCTGGAACGTGTCGAAGGCCACCGCGCCGGGGTCGGCCCCCTGTGTATGTGCGATGACATCAACGCCGATACGGGAACCCCAGACCTGCAACTGGTCAATCGCAGCGGCCCGGAACGTGTCGGCCGCACCCAAAATCACGCTTTTGCCCGACTCTTTATACAGGTTTGCCAACTTTGCAATGCTCGTCGTCTTGCCGGAGCCGTTCACACCGACCACCAGCAACACTATCGGAGGTGCGGCGCCATCGTTGTCTTTGACTGCCTGCGACGCCGAAAGTAGTGCCACCATCTCGTCCTTGAGTGCACCCAGCGCCTGCTCGGGCGTCGAAAGCTTTTGCTCTTTGACACGGGTCTTTAACCCATCGAGCAGCTTCAGAGTTGTAGCCACGCCGACGTCAGCCAGTATGAGCAGTTCCTCGAGCTGATCCCACAGGTCGTCGTTCAATGCCGACGACTTGAACAAGGACGTAACCTGAGAGAACCACGTCTCGCGGGTTTTTGTAACCGCCTGCGACGTCTTTTCAGGACGGAGTTTTTTGAGAAAGCGCATCATAATGCTAACAGGGAGTTTGCCACAAAAGTATAGGGCGCACCAGTGATTTGGTGCGCCCTATACGATAGGTCTGCTTACTGTAGCCGTCACCGGGAGGTTCCGGGGGCTACTTGTAACCGCTGGTTAGAGCGGTCGGCGGTTGAAAGACTGAAAGTCCTTCAAGGCTTCATCGCGGGTTGGAAGCCCTTGCGTCTTGTTCTTTTGAACGTGTCGCAAGTAGGCCTCGAAACCCTGAGCGCCAGTAAGCTCCCGTACTGTCTCGAGTAGCTTCTGAAACATGGTCTACCTCCTCGTAAATTACAGAGACCTTTGCTAGATAATCTCTTGATACGAACTAATCATATGAAATAGACAGTATGCCGTATAGGGATATAATGAGATAATCATCATTGTGATACTCAATGATACAGCTACAGTACCTAGCTGAGTTTCTGAAGGAACCGGTGAAATCATGGAGCTACGAGAACTCAGGAGTTTTTGTACCGCCGCCAGGCTCAAAAGTATTTCGCGCGCCGCAGAAGCGCTCGAGATCGGCCAGCCTACCGTGACCACCCACATCAAAAAGCTGGAAGGAGAACTGGGCGTACAGCTCTTCGACCGCATCAAGCGCCCCATCCAACTCACGCCGGTAGGTGCCGCCCTGGCACAGCTCGCGGCCCCGCTGGTGGATGGAATAGATTCTCTCGCCGCACACGCCGGCGTCATCGAGCAGGAGGCCCCTGTTCACATCGCGGCCACCCACGAGATGATTCCGCACACCCTTGTCCAGGCGGTGCGGGTATTCTTGAAAACCCACCCGCACGTCCACCTGCGCATCAACGCGGGCAGACGGGAGGACATCATGCACATGGTCGAGGAGGGCGAAGCCGACCTCGGATTCGTGCCCAGCCCTGAGCGCGGCTCCGACTTCGAGTTCCTTCCTTTGCTCCCCTACGAACGGGTGCTGATAACTCCCCCTGACCACCCGCTTTTGGCCGAGTCCATGCTCACCCTAGAGGAAATTGCCAAATACCCCCTCATCATGATGGCCAAGGGAACGTGGACACGCCGGATAGTGGAGGCCGAGTTCCGCAGGCGTGGCCTTTCCTACGAAATTATCGTTGAGCTGGACAGCATGGACATCATCAAACGCTACGTGGCGTTGGGCATGGGCGTGTCCATCGGCCCAAGCATAGCGGTGGAAATGCAAGACAGCGAAGACCTCGGAGTGGTCAGGCTTTCCCACCTGCTTCCCGTCGAACAGGCCGGCATCATCTGGCTGCAGGGCAAGACACTCTCGCGCCACGCCGAGGAATTCGTGGGCGTTGTCAAAGACACCTTAAGCGTGGCCAATCGGCGCTAGCTGTCCGGCTTGCAGGTACCGCATCCCTGCGATACCATCGGCCTGATTACTTCCCGGGAGCCTGCATGTACGATTTAATTCTTAAAGGCGGCCGCGTATTCGACGCGTCGCAGAAGCTAGAAGGCACGCAGCTTGACATCGCCGTAACCGGCGGCAAAATCGCCAGACTGGCAGCGAACGTCAACGAGCCTGCATCCCAAACGCTCGATATCTCAGGCAGAATAGTTACACCCGGCCTGATAGACCTGCATTGCCACGTCTACCACGGCATAAATGACCATGGCATCGAGCCCGACCTCGTCGGCGTTCGCTCCGGCGTCACCACGCTGGTGGACGGCGGCAGCGCCGGTCACGCCAACTTCGGCGGCTGGTCCGAGCACGTCATCCCCAAGGCCAAGACCCGCATCCTGCCCTTCATGCACATCGCCAAGAACGGACTCTCCACCATGCCCGAATTGCAGGCACGCACTGACATCGAAGTGGAGAATACGGTGAGCGTTATCAAAGCCAACCGGCCTCTCGTGCAGGGTATCAAGATACGTGCAATCGGCCCCACCGTGCCCGTGTTGGGTATAGATATCGTCAAGCTGGCTCTTCAGGCGGCTACCGAAGGCGGTGTGCAGCTCATGATCCACATCGGCGATTTTTATATCAAAGAACCCACGCTTACTCGTCAACTGCTCCCCCTGCTCCGCGAAGGTGACATCCTTACCCACAGCTTTACTAACAATCCCGGCCGCATCCTCGACGCCAAGGGCAAGGTGCTGCCGGAGTTCTTCGATGCCCAGAATCGGGGCGTAAACATCGACACCGCAATGGGCCGCTTCAACTTCACCTACGAGGTAGCTATAAAAGCCATCGAGCAGGGTGTGAAGCCGGACACCCTGTCCACAGATATCACCGTGCCCGGCCGCCGCGACACCGTGCACAGCCTGACCGAGATGATGACCCGCTACCTCGCCCTCGGCTTCAAGTTACCCGAAGTCATTGCCATGGCTACCACCAACCCCGCAAAAGCACTGGGCAAGAGCGACACGTTAGGCAGCCTGAAAGAGGGCCGCGAGGCCGACATTTCGGTGCTTGAAGAAGCGACCGGCAAATGGGCGGTGAAAGACTGCGCCAAAGCCGCGCTCACCACCGACAAAGCCCTCGCCCCGGTGGTCACCGTGCGCGCCGGCGAGGTGTTCATGCCCGACTGGGGCCCCCATCCCTGGGGCTGGCTGCCCGAGCAGGTGAATTGATAATGTCCGATATTCTTCTCGAAAAAGCCGACGGCATCGCCACCGTCACCCTCAACCGCCCCAAACAGCGTAACGCCATCAGCTACCAGGGCTGGCTCGAACTTGACCGCATCTTCAAACAACTCGAGTCCGACGCCTCTGTGAAGGTCGTCGTGCTCACCGGCGCGGGCGACGACGCCTTCTCCTCCGGAGCCGACATCAAGGACTTCGACCAGTACCGCAGCGACTCGAAAAAGGCCAAAGTCTACGCCGCCGCCTTCGAGGGGGCGATGGACGCCCTCGAGGCCCTGTCAAAACCCACCATCTGCCTCATCAAGGGCTTCTGCGTGGGCGGCGGATGCGAACTATCCATGGCCGCCGACCTGCGCATCGCCGCCGACAACAGCAGCTTCGGCATCCCCGTCGCCAAGCTCGGCATCCTCATCGGCTACGGCGAGATGCGCCGCCTGCTCAACCTCGTCGGCCCCGGCAACGCCGCCCAGATTCTCTACACCGGACGCATGATGGACGCATCCGAGGCACACCGCATCGGCCTGGTCAACATTGTGCAACCTTTGGGCAACATCCACGACTTCATCTACACCTTGGCCCGCGAGATGGTGCCGCTCGCGCCGCTAACCCAGAGTCGACATAAAGTCATCATGCAGACAACATTAAAAAACCTGGCTCTCGAAAACCTGACGCCGGAGCAGCAATTCCTGCCCCTCACCAACTTCGACAGCGAAGACTTCCACGAAGGCCGCCGCGCCTTTATAGAGCGGCGCAAGCCGGAGTTCAAAGGCCGATGACCCCGCTCGCGCTGGAAGGCGTCCGCGTGCTCGACTGCACCGGCATCCTCGCCGGCCCCTTCTGCACCATGCTCCTGGCCGACATGGGCGCCGACGTCATCAAGGTCGAACGGCCCGGCGGAGGCGACGACACGCGACGCATGGGCCCGCCCTTTGCGGGGGGAGACGCGGTCGCGTTTCTGATGGTCAACCGCAACAAACGAGGCATCGTGCTCGATCTCAAATCCCCCGATGGCATCGCGGTCTTCAAGAAATTGGCAGTGTGCTCGGACATCATTGTGGAGAACCTGCGCCCCGGTGCGATGAAGAAACTCGGCCTCGGCTACGAAGATTTATCAAAAGACAACCCGGGTCTCGTCTACTGTTCCATCTCCGGCTTCGGCGCCACCGGGCCCTACAAGGACCGCACGGGCTTCGACCTCGTCGCACAGGGCATGAGCGGGATGATGAGCATCACCGGCCACCCCGGGGCACCGCCTGCCAAGGTGGGCGTGCCCATCTCCGACCTCAACGGCGGCATGTACGCCACCTACGGCATATTGTCCGCCTACATCAACCGGCTCAAGACAGGCAAGGGTCAGTTCGTGGACACGTCGCTACTGGAAGGCTCATTGGCCTACACGGTGTGGGAGTCGGCCACGTACTTCTTCACCGGACAGACGCCCGGCCCGGTCGGCTCGGCGCACCGCATGACCGCGCCCTACCAGGCGTTCCAAACCTCGGACGGCTATATCAACGTGGCGACGGCCAACCAGAAGACGTGGGAGCGACTATGCAACACCATCGGGCGCGAAGACTTACTCGGTAATCCACGCTTCGGCTCCAACGCTGACCGCGTGGTAAACATCAAGGAGCTTGCCACGACATTGGAAGACACTTTTTCAAAGCAGCCGATGTCGCACTGGCTGCCGCTGCTGGAAAAGAGCGGTGTGCCGTCCGGCCCCATCAACGACATGGCCGCGGTATATGCCGACCCGCAGGTGCTGGCCCGCAACATGCTCGCAACTCAGCAGCACCCCACAGCGGGCGATATCAAAACTATCGGCATCCCCGTGAAGTTGTCCGACACCCCGGGACAGATACGCCGTCCCGCCCCTTTGTTGGGCCAGCACACCGACGAAATACTTCGTGAGTTCGACTACTCGGACGAGGATATCAAGCGTCTGCGTGAGTCTGGCGCGATAGAGTAGTCGGATGGCGTTAGAGCGGCTGCAAGCCCGAGTCGCCGAGTTCGTGAAGAAGCATGGCCTTGAAACCGATGTGGAGGCGCGGCTGCTCGATCTCGTTTCCGAGGTTGGAGAGTTATCTAAAGAAGCCCTTAAGAGTTCATCCTATGGCAAAAGCGGCTTCAAAAGTACCGACGAGTGGGCTTCGGAGTTGGGCGATGCGTTCTTTTCATTGCTGGCGCTCGCCAACGAAACGGACGTGGATGCAGAGGTCGCGCTTGATGGCGCGCTGCGCAAGTACGAACGGCGGCTGTCAGAAAAAGGCGGTGCGGGGTCGGGCAGTTAGCGGCCTGTTTTAGCTCATCGAGCCGTCGCTATAGAGTCTGGTGTTCGGCTTGAACGCTACCCAACTGAACCAGAACTGTCCGGGATGATGAACAACAGCCGTTAGCTGTTTCCCTTGCAGTGAGCCGGACGTTGCGCGGCCCAGGATGCTCCATACGCTGCCCGTTTCGTTGTCCACGATGCGACCATCTTCGATTGCAAACGTGAACTTCCGGCCGTCGAGGTTCGGATCGAACACGCCGACGGCGCCAACATCGCGCCCGTTCGCGAGTCGTTCGGCATCCAGCGTTGAGCGGACGCCTGCCTTGTGAAAGACCACCAATTCCTGCCCCCCAAGGGTAAAGTTGGTCACGCTCTTTGCCGCCAAGTCTGTATAGGGTATTGCTATTGACTCGTCGCCGATGTTGATACCGACCACGCGCTCAACGGGAAACAGGCGGCGGTCGAGTTCGCCGTCGAACAGGAATGGATTGCCGGAAGTGTCATACCCTGCATAAGGGTTGGAGCCGTATGGTCGGTTGTGGCCGGTGTCAACGGATAGCACCTGTGCATCCGGAAAACTCGTCTTAAATTCTTCCCACGACACGATGTTCATGGGAAGGCCTTGAAGTTCGACGCCGGTTAAATCACCCACGATTCCGGTGCCTGTGGCCTCCTGCCACCAGGTCTCGGTCTGTAAGTCCCACATGACGAGGTTGCTGAAACGCAGCAGGCCGGTGGTGTTGAACTCCAGGACAAGGTCGCCGACCCTGCGGCTGAACACGAACGAGGTATTGCACAGAGGGCAGAAGGTGACGGCGATGGGTTCGCCGCCGACGGTGTCGTTAACGATTTCATGCCATATCAGGATCTGCTTGGGGTATGCGCGAACCTCGCCGTTGATTTGCACGACCTGCACCGGTTCTCCGTCGGAAAGCCATTCATCAGCCGAGGCTACCGTCTCAAGCTTTGGATTGAATATGGCGGGAATCCCACCCTTGCCGGGGCCACCGCTCAGGATTTCTCCGAACGAAATGGAGTGGATGTTGAAGTTGGTTTTGGACCAGGCAGAAGTGGAGAATCGAGTGCCTCGAAGCAGCCGTTGAAGTTCAGCATCGCTCACCGGCTCAGGCTGGGAATCGGGAATTGGCGCACCCAAAAAGTTAGCGGGTGTGGTTTGAGGAGATTCCACAGTAACCGTCGGCTGCGAGCCTTGGAGGTCAGACTGGGTTGGTTCGGACGGCGACGCTACAGAAGCGCTGGTACAGGCTACAGCGATTGCCATAAAGGCACCCAGGGCACCCACCAAAGGCATCTTCGTGAAAACTGTTCTTACTACCCGTATGTTCATCCCATCCACCTTCCCAAAACCCTGCTGCTACTTAACTGTCTAAACCCACCGCTTATGTATTGCGACCGATAAGAAAACGAAGACTGCTGCTCCCAGAGGGCCGGTCCATTCCCAGTGAATTTGTCTATCAAGAATGGGGTTCACGAAAGCGCTCACAGCCACGGCGATAGCAACGATGACTGCCGCAAGACTCACTGACCATACCCACGACCTGAGCGGTAAAGACGGCTTGTTTTCTTTGTTTTTCGCACCCATTTGCATATGTGATTACCCGAACCAGATTCCCAGGTATTTGGTGAGCCAGAAAAGCCCGGCGTATGTCGCGCCGCCAACAATGACAAGGGTCAGCAGAGTGCGCCAGTGGGTTCGGGCTCCATTGATATTGCACGCGTTACGGCCCCGCAAATAGAGGACTACGGCGGCTATGGCCGCTATCAGCCCTGCACCCCTGAACGCCCAGCCGTAGGTGTAATACAGCGTATCGCCCAACGTCACGGCCTCCGCCGCCGTAGCCACGCCGATGAGCACAAGCACGATGGGAGAGACACAGCAACTGATGGCCACGATGCCGGAGACAAGCCCCATAATGAGGCCTTTTTTCACACCTCGTTCGGATTTGGTAGATTGCTCAGCCTTGGCGTGAATCACATCCGCACTTCCTCGCCTCCACCTCAATGCCGATAGCATCTAGGATTCCTGCACCAGTTCTTCAATTAGTTCCGTTAGCTTTGCTCTGTTCAAGCCGCCCGTCCATGTGCGCTGCACCTCTCCATCGGGCTTGAGGAAAATCGTAGAGGGCATCCCCAGCACTCTATAGGAGGCTACAACCTTGTTTTCCAGCGTGAAGCCTGTGGGGTAATTCAGACCGAGTTGATCTATAAGCTGAAGGGCATCTTCCTGATTGCCGAGGCCGACGAACGGGCCGATATCTACACTGATGATAGTTACCTTGTCGCCAAGCTGGTCATGGAGTTCCTGAAAATCCGGCATCTCCGCCCTGCATGGGGGACAAAGACCTGCCCAGAAGTTCAGCACCACCGGCTTACCGGAAGCGAAGAGGTCGGTAAATTGCACTTTTTCGGCGCCCAGTTCTTCTGTGCTGGTATACAGTGTGATCTCGAAGTCACGCGGAACCGATACGGTTATGCTCTGGCCAGCCTGAGAGGTTGGCGTTGCGGTTTGCGACGTTTCACCGGACGATTGCGTGCCAGTAGAAGTCGGTTGTTGACTGGCGGCGGGGCTGGAACAGGCAGCGGCCACGAACAAAAGGATCAGCGCCAGCCCAACTAGCGTGATTCCATATTTTTGCACTATTCCGATTCTTAACATGAGACGAATCCTTCCAGCCTTGAATGAATTTCAAAAGGGTCTTATAAGTATTCGTTTGTGCAGCGGATTCAGATGTTTCGATGCCGACAGCACCAAAACGGTTCGGGCATAAAAAGCACGAGGCGGGCATATGCCCGCCTCGTGCAACGTCGCTAAACCGATTTTCTTACCGAATGCGCTGGGCCACCTTGCGGGCAGCGCTGACGAATTCGTCAATCTCTTTTTCGGTGGTATGAATATTGAGCGCACCGATGCCCTTGGCGAACATCAGGATGCCCTCGTTCATCATGCCCACATAGAAGGCGTTCAGTTTGGTCTTGTCGGCCTTC
>JAQBWG010000055.1 GCA_027625225.1 Chloroflexota bacterium
TGGAAGGTGCTTGTCCCGCTGTCGTTCGTGAACATCATGTTCATCGCAATAGTGCTGTATTACGACCTCGGTCGGTGGGTGATAACCATACTGTCTCTGCTATCATTGGCAGCGGCCTTTTGGCTGGTGTTCAACAAGCACCGAAGTGCGAAGAAACACGACACGGTCCAGGTATATTCCGTACGCGAATTGGGCCTGAAGAAGGCAGAAAAACCGAAGCTCGAAGAAGCTGCTCCCGACCCGCAGCCGGCTTCATAAAGCCCGATTATTTGAATAATCTTCCCTTCATTCTAAGAAGGGGTTGGAGGAACTGGCCGAACAGGTCATATGCTCGGTAATCTGAAAGGGCTACTCGTCACACTCGGGGTCATCCGTCGCAAGCACGTGACCGCGCAATACCCCGACCCCAAGAAACGCTTATCCATCGACGAGCGGTTCATGGGCTTTCCCGCCCTGCTTTGGGACTATTCCAACGACGAGCACTTTTGCACGGGGTGCATGGTGTGCGTCCGTGCCTGTCCGACTCAGTGCATGAGCGGAGAGATGATAGACAACCCCCGGCATGCCGACGGCACCAGCCGCCGCCGCAAGATTGTCGACTGGTTCGAAATCAACCTCAACCGCTGCATCGTTTGCGCCATTTGTGTGGACGTCTGCAACTTCGATGCTATCGAGATGAGCCATGAGCACGAGCTGAGCAAATACGAGCGCAACGGCGCCCGTGCCGACCTTGGACAGCTTTTGGAGATGGGTAAGAAGTTCCAGGCCGACACCGGCTGGAAACCCACACAACCCGAAAAAAACACCGGCTCTCCCGAAGCCGTCGAGAAGATGAAAGAAGCGGCCAGGGCTGAGTCTGAGGCCAAGAAACCGGAGCCGGTTGCTGTGGGTAAGACTGAAGCCCGAAAAGAAGAATCGGAGTGATGATTACACCCTCGCTCATACTGTTTTATCTCGCCGGGGCGCTCACGTTAGGGGGCGCCCTCGGTGTGGTGATGGGCCGCAATATCGTCTACGCAGCCATCAGCCTCATCGTCTCGTTATTGGGTGTCGCGGGAGTGTTCTTGCTAGCGTTCGCCGAGTTCCTCGCCCTCGTGCAGATTCTCATCTACGGTGGAGCCATCGTCATCGTCATCGTCTTCGCCCTCATGCTCACCCGTCTCGATGAGTTCCAGCAGCTATCCGAACACAAACAATGGCCGCTCGCCGCGCTGTCGGCCCTCGCCTTCTTCGGCGTACTCGCCGCCGCTATCGCACGCACAGCCGTCACCACCCGAGACCGCGCCGAGGTCAGCTTCACCGCCCTTAGCGAAAGCCTGTTCGTAGACTGGGCCATCCCGTTCGAAGTGGTCTCTCTTGTGCTACTCGTAGCGCTTATCGGGGCGGTGGTCATGGTACGCAGGACGGGAGAGCGCAGTTGATTACCCTCGCTCACTTTCAGGTGCTCGCCGCCGCCCTGTTCGCTGTAGGTATGTATGGGGTGTTGTCCCGCCGCAGTCCGGTCATCATCCTGATGGCTATCGAACTCATGCTCAACGCCGTAAACATCAACCTTATCGGCTTCGCGGCGTTTGGAGATTTTCCGGAAGCCCACCGGACGTTCGGGCAGGTGCTGGTCGTGTTCGTCATCACCATCGCTGCTGCTGAACTCGCGCTGGCCGTCGCCATCATCCTGCGGCTCTACCGCAACAAGGGCTCGGCGAACGTGGACGACGTCAACATTATGAAATGGTGAGAATCACCTTGTCACGTGTGGAAACTAAAGGACGGAGTGCGGATACGTGTCGCTGGAAACGATAGGGATAAGCTCGGCCTGGGTCATCCCCGCTCTGGGCGCCGCGGCTTTCTTCTTTATCGTTTTCTTCATCCGTGCCTTTACGCCCGGCTCGGCTGTTGCTAAGCATGTTCCCAGCCTCAGCGCCGCCACCTCCATCCTGGCTATTGGGCTGGGGTTCCTGCTCTTCTGGTTCGTCCTCGCCGACCTCCTGAACAGCGGCCCCGGGTCGTTCAGCATCCACTGGTTGACCCTCGGCGACACCCGCCTCTCGTGGGGCATACTGGTGGACAACCTCTCGGTCGTCATGCTCGGCCTGGTCACCTTCGTGGCCCTGCTGGTGCAGATTTATTCACTCGGCTACATGAAAGGGCACCCTCGATTCGCCTGGTACTTCGCCGTGCACTCGCTCTTCGCCGCCGCTATGCTCGCCCTAGTCCTCGCCGACAACCTGCTATTCCTGTACATCTCCTGGGAGCTTGTGGGACTCGGCTCGTATCTGCTCATCGGCTTCTTCTATGAAAAACGCTCCGCTGCCGAAGCTGCCAAGAAAGCCTTCGTCACCACCCGAATCGGAGACGTCGGCCTGCTCATCGGCATCATCCTGCTGTTCAAGGCCACCGGCACCTTCGAATTGTCGGCCATCTTCCACGCCGCCGAGGCGGGCGGCATAAGCCAGACCACCCTCAACGCGTCCGCGATACTGCTGTTCATCGGTGCGATGGGTAAGTCGGCCCAGTTCCCCTTCCACGTGTGGCTACCCGACGCCATGGAAGGCCCCACGCCGGTCAGTGCGCTCATCCACGCCGCCACCATGGTCGCGGCGGGTGTCTATCTCGTCGCCCGTATGATGCCCATCTTCGAGCTAGCCCCGACCGTATTACTGATAGTAGCGGTTATTGGGTTGATTACCTTCGTCTTTGCCGCCACCATCGCGCTCGTGATGACCGATATCAAGCGTGTATTGGCCTACTCCACAATCAGTCATCTCGGACTCATGATGCTCTCGCTCGGTGCGGGCTCAGTCGCTGCCGCCATATTCCACCTCGTCGCCCATGGCGTCTCCAAGGCCTTGTTGTTCCTCGGTTCGGGTAGCGTCATGCACGCCACCGAAGACCGCACGCACATCTGGGACATGGGCGGTCTCCACAAAGTCATGCCCATCACCGCGTTCACGTTCCTCATCGGCGCTGCGTCCCTTGCCGGAATTCCGCCGCTGGCCGGATTCTTCAGCAAAGACGAAGTCCTCCTCGGTGTGCTTGACCATCGCAACCCTATTTTCATCGTCGTCGCCCTCGCCGGAGTCGCCCTGAGTGCGCTGTACATGGCCCGCGTCGCCTTCGTCGTGTTCCTGGGCAAGAAACGCAACCCCGCCGTCCACGCTCACGAATCCCCGCCGACCATGACCGTGCCGCTCATTTTGCTGGCGGTGCTGGCGGTAAGCGTCGGCTTCATTGCCTTCAACTGGACCGATACCTATCATGGCTTCGCGGGTTTCTTGGAGGATGGCGGGAAATTCCACCTCACCATCTGGCTCACCGTGCTCTCCGCCATTCTCGCCATCGCTGGCGTCGCCGTCGGCTGGCTCGTGTACGTTCGTGGAACTGTTTCGCACGAGCGGATAGCGACCCGGTTCGCCACCATCCACCGCATCCTCGTGAACAAGTACTACATCGACGAGTTGTACCAGTGGGTGATTGATAGAGTCGTCCTGGTCTTCGCCCGGTTTATCGCCCTGTTCGACCGCGTCGTCATCAACGACACTGGCGTGGACGGCTCCGGTCTGACCGTCAAACTCTCGGCCTGGCGTCTGCGATACCTGCAGTCCGGTTTGTTGTACACCTATGGCATATTCATGTCCGTCGGTGTCACCGTGCTCGCCCTCATCTGGTGGGTGGTGTTGGCCTAGCCCATGACCATGTTCGATAGCTACATACTGTTTATCATCACCGCTCTGCCGCTGGTGGGCGCCGCGGTTATGCTCTTCATCCCCGCACACCGGCAGGACATCATCCGCTGGTTCTCTGCCGCCGTCGCCCTGGTCGTCATGGCCTTCACCTTCTACGTCTTCGCCGCCTACGACCACGAAGCAGGCGGATTCCAGTTCATGCGGGCTTGGAATTGGCTCGAACTGCCCGGACCCTGGACGCTCGGTAGCCAGGGCATCCAGCTCGGCCTGGGCGTGGACGGCATCTCCGTGCCTATGGTCATGCTCACCGGCATCGTCATGTTCACCGGCGTGCTCATCTCCTGGAAGATAGTTGACCGCGCCAAGGAGTTCTTCATCCTCTACTTCCTCCTCCTCGGCGGCGTGTTCGGTGTGTTCGTCGCCCTCGACCTGTTCTTCCTGTTCTTCTTCTACGAACTCTCCGTCGTACCCATGTACCTGCTCATCGCCGTTTGGGGCAGCAGTACCGACTTCAAGACCTTCCTGCGCACCAAGGAATACAGCGCCATGAAGCTGATGCTGTACCTCGTCGCGGGCAGCGTGCTCATCTGGATAGCCCTCGTCGCCATCTTCGCCGAAGCCGGACTGGGCACCTTCAGTATCCTGGCCTTGCAGGAGATAGACTTCTCCCGCAACTTCCAGCTCATATTCTTCCCGTTATTGATGATTGGATTCGGCATCCTCGCCGGTCTCTGGCCCTTCCACACCTGGTCGCCCGACGGCCACGTCGCCGCGCCGACCGCCGTCAGCATGGTGCACGCTGGCGTGCTGATGAAGCTCGGCGCCTACGGCATCCTGCGCGTGGGCGTCTTCCTCATGCCCGAGGGTGCGGACCGGTGGATGCCCCTGCTCATCGGCCTGGGCATCGTGAACGTGCTCTACGGCGCCTTCTCCGCCATGGGCCAGCGTGACCTGAAATACGTCATCGGCTACTCCAGCGTCAGCCACATGGGCCTGGTGCTCCTGGGTATCGCCACCCTGCACCCGCTGGGACTCGGCGGAGCCGTGTTGCAGATGTTCTCCCATGGCGTCATGACAGCCCTCTTCTTTGCCGTCGTCGGTGCCGTCTACGACCGCACCCACACCCGTGACATTGCCATGTTCAGCGGTCTCGCCAAGCGGATGGTCGTCGTCGCCGCGTTCTTTGTTGTGGCCGGTTTGGCCTCGCTTGGCCTGCCGGGAACCAGCGGATTCGTGGCTGAACTGTTGATATTCCTCGGCCTGTTCCAGACCTATCCTATCGTCGGCGTGCTCGCCGTCATCGGAGCCGCAATCACCGCCGTGTACATTCTGCGCCTGCTTGCCAAGGTGTTCTTCGGACCGCTGGACGAGCGCTGGAAAGACCAGACCGACGCCAGCCCTATAGAAAAATTCTCCGCTGGCATACTCGTGGTTTTTATACTGCTCGTCGGCCTGTTCCCGTTCCCCTTCATGCGGGTGATTGACTCCGGCGTCACCACACTGCTGGCACGGATAACGGGTGCCGGCTGATGAATAACTTCACCCTGCTACTGCCCGAATTCCTGCTGGCCGGACTGGCCTTCCTGGTGCTCACCGCCGATTTCATCACCAACGACGAACGCAAGCGCTACCTGCCCTGGCTTGCCGTTGCCGGACTCGGCGGCATCCTCGCCTTCTCGTTGATATTCCTGTGGGGCGACATCGGTTCGCTCTACGGCGGTATTTTCCGTATAGACGGCTATGCCCTTTTCTTCAAGGCCGTCTTGATAGTCATCGGTATCTTCGTTGTGCTGTCCTCTATTGATTACGTGAAGAAGAATCTCGACCACCCTGGCGAGTACTACGGCATCCTCATCTTCACCGTTCTGGGCATGGTGCTCCTCGCTTCATCCGCCGAGTTGCTCACCGCCTACATCTCACTGGAGCTTCTTAGCTTTGGCCTCTACGTCCTCGTCGGCTTTGACCGCTACAACCCCAAGTCCAACGAGGCATCGGTCAAATACATGCTCCTCGGCGCCTTCTCCTCCGCCCTCATGCTCTTCGGCATCAGCCAGATATACGGCCTGCTCGGCACCACACGCTTCGACGAGATGGCCCGCGTCCTCGCGTCGCTTCCCGAACTCAGCCCCGGCCTCATCGTCGGACTCGTTCTGCTCATCGCTGGGCTCGCCTTCAAGGTCGCCGCCGTGCCCTTCCACATGTGGGCGCCCGACGCCTACGAAGGCGCACCCACGCCGGTCACCGCCTACCTCGCCGTCGGCTCCAAGGCCGCCGCCTTCGCGCTCATGCTCCGTCTCTTCTCCGAAGCCCTCATCCCCTCGGTCGGTGATTGGCAAATCATCCTTGCCATCCTCGCCGCCCTCACCATGACCGTCGGCAACCTCGGCGCGCTCGTACAGACCAACGTCAAGCGCCTGCTCGCCTACTCCTCCATCGGACACGTCGGCTATCTGCTTCTGGGAATCGCCGCGCTGGCCTTCGTGCGTGACGACAACACCATCTCGCTCGCCACCACGCACCTCGCCGCCAACGGCGTCATGCTGCATATCGTCGCCTACGCCATCACCAACATCGCCGCCTTCCTGGTGATAAGCGTCGTTTTCAAGAACCCCGGCAATGAGGACATCACTGGCCTCGCCGGACTCGGACGCCGCTCGCCCTTCCTCGCCATGGTGCTCGCTGCATCCGTCCTTTCGCTCGCCGGACTGCCCATCTTCGTTGGCTTCGTCAGCAAGTTCTATCTCTTCAACGCCGCCGCCACCCAGGGCCTGCTCTGGCTCGTCGGTCTCGCCATCTTCACCAGCGTCATCTCCCTCTACTACTACCTGCAGATACTTCGTCAGATGTACGTCGAACCGGCTGAGGACGACTCGCCAATCAAGGTCTCGAAACTCACTTTGGGCGTCCTCGGACTGCTCTTTGCGGGAATGGTGTTCCTCGGCGTCTACCCCGCACCGCTCATGGACGCCATCCAGTACGCCAGCGACGCCATCGCGGTCGTGGGTAGCAGTGGCGCCGAGCTTGCTCATGTGCTGGACTAGTCAGCGAACGCTTTGCTAGACTGCATACGTGGCCCCGTCGGACCGATGCGGGGCCTGTCTTTTGACCACACGATTCGGGGGTAACGACAGGTGACCAAGAAAGAAACCACAGGATTTCGCAGCTACTATCAGGACAAGGATAAGCAAAAGGGCCGCCGTGCTCTGCCCGACGAGTACTTCGGTGATGAATCCGAGTACAAACGGGGCATGATTGTCACCGCACACGCCGATGACGCCGAATTCAGCTGCTCCGGCACCGTAGCCAAGTGGTGCGCCGAGGGCTGGGAAGTCGTCTACGTCCTCTGTACCGACGGCAGCAAGGGCAGCGAAGACCGCTCCATCACCTCCGAACAGTTGGCCGCGATCCGCAGACAGGAACAGATAGACGCCGGCAAAGTCCTCGGCCTGAAAGACGTGGTCTTTCTCGGCTACCCCGACGGCTACCTGGAGCCAACCCTTGACCTGCGCCGCGATATCGCCCGCCAGATTCGTATACATAAGCCCGACGTGCTCATTTGCCTCAACCCCGTACGTGACCTCAACGTCTTCCACGGCGTTAACCACCCCGACCACATCGCGTCCGGCGAGGCCACCATGGCCGCCGCGTTCCCTGCCGCCCGCGACCACCTCACCTTCCCAGAGTTGTACTTCGATGAGAAGCTGGAGCCGCACAAGGCTGCCGAGGCCTGGATAGTGGGTACTAACGAGCCCGATTTTTACTCCGACGTCACCGACCACATAGACACCGCTATTAAGGCGCTGCTGGAACACAAGTCCCAGCTCGGGGACTTCAAGCCCGAAGACCTTGATGCTCGGATGAAAGAGTGGCGGCGTGACAGCGCCATTGGTCGGGGGATGAAATACGCCGAGGCCTTCAAGCGCATCCGCTTTCGCATGTAGCAACAGGCACCGGAAGCCGTAGGCATAAAACCCGTTCGTGCTGAGCCTGTCGAAGCACGCTATTTAGCCGCTACGCCGCGCTGGCGAACTGCCCCAGGAACTCGGTAACGAACGCCCACTTCTTGGCCGGAAGTTTCGCTTGCTCGTGCGGCAGCGCCTGTCCCCTCGGCCCGGCCAGCAGCCACGCCGCGAACTCCTCCGCCTGCCGCTCCGCGCTCGTGTGCACCGGCCACTGCTCCGTCTCCGTGTAGAAACCCGCCCCCACGTGCATCATGTAGTGGCCCAAGGCGTGCGCCACGCGCCACCTGAACCACTTTCTGTCCAGATTCGGCGGAAGTGCCACGATGCCCTGCGCAATCACCTCGCTGAACCGCCCCTCGAACGGGAACGTCACCACCTTCAAATCCAGTGCATCGGCAAGGGCCTTCAAGTCAACGGGAGGCGTCAGCTTGTGCGACTGCCACAGATTGAACGCCGTCCGCCCCGGATACAGCGATAACCCCTCCGGCGTACGCGCGGGAGAAGCCTCTGCCTCGGGTAGCTTTGGGGGCGCGTTGGAAGGTTGCCGGTTCCATAGCGGAAGCCCGCCCACGCCATAAGAACTGCCCGCTCTGCGTCCCGCCGAAGCCGTAGAAGTGCTGCCGCTCATGATTCCATCCTCGCTCTGCAAGATAAAGTGCGCTCTCACTGCATAGAACTAGTGTTCTAATACAGACTATAAAACGCACAGAGGATGGATGTCAACTCCGGCCCGTGAGCCGCGATGCGAACCGCTATTTTCCGCTGATGGTGGTCTTGGACGCGTCCTCGATGAAGTTGGCGATAGCCGAGTGGTCCGACTCGCCCTTGCCGTTTGTCATAAGCGAGCTAATCATCTGCTGCACCAGCCCTGCTACCGGCAGCGAAACGCCCAGGTCCTTGCCCGTCAGCAAGGCGTTGTGCAAATCCTTCTGGTGTAACTTGATGCGGAACCCCGGCTTGAAGTTACCCGCAATCATCATCGGCGCCTTCGCGTTCATCACGTTGCTGCCCGCCAGGCCGCCCTTGATCGCCTCGAACACCACGTTCGGGTCCAGCCCCGCCTTCTTCGCCAGCACCAGCGCCTCGCCCACTGCCTCGATGTTCGCCGCCACGATAATCTGGTTCGCCAGCTTCGTCGTGTTCCCCGCGCCGTAATCGCCGCACAGCACGTAGCTCGCACCCATCTTCTGCAGGATGGGAACGGACCGGTCGAACACCTTCTTCTTGCCGCCCACCATGATAGCCAGCGACCCGTCGATAGCCTTCGGCTCGCCGCCGCTTACCGGCGCGTCCAGAAAGTCCACGCCCTTGGCCTCGCACGCCTTGGCTATCTTGATGGACGACGCAGGCGCGATTGAACTCATATCGATGATTGTCAGGCCCTTGGACGCACCTTCAAGGATGCCGTCCTTGCCCAGGATGACCAGTTCCGAGTCCGGCGAGTCGGGCAGCATCGTCACGATGACGTCCGACTTCTGCGCCACCTCTTTGCTCGACCCAGCCTTCGTCGCGCCTTCTTTCGCCAGTTCGTCCACCGGGCCGCGCGAGCGGCTGTGAACGGTAAGAGAATACCCTGCCTTCATGAGATTGCGGGCCATGGGCTTGCCCATGATACCCAGTCCGATAAAACCGATTCTTGGTTGCTCTGCCACGGTAGAATCCTCCTGTGTCGTTATACGGGGCTAGTATACGGGAAATAAAAC
>JAQBWG010000056.1 GCA_027625225.1 Chloroflexota bacterium
CCTCGGCGGGCGGTGTTTCTTTCAGATACTGCGCGAACTCCGTGACCTCTTGCTTGAACTCGTCCGTATCCCTGAACGCCCCCACATCGAACGCCGCCATGAAGCAGCCGTCGTTATGCTTGCCCGACGGCTCGTGCCCGAACCCCAGCCCCGTGAGGATGCCGGACAGTATCTCCACCATCACCGACAGCCCGTACCCCTTGTGGCCTTCCGACCCACCCAGCGGAAGCTGAGCGCCGCCGTTGGCTAAGTCATTGGGATTGGTCGACGGCTTTCCATCCTTGTCCAGAATCCACCCTTGCGGGATGGGCTGATTGCGTGCCGCCGCTAGCGTAATCTTGCCCGCGGCTACTGCGCTCGTCGCGAAGTCGAAATACAGCGGCGCTTCCAGATTGCTCGGCATAGCCATACATAGAGGATTCGTCCCCAGGCGGTTCAGCCTTCCCCCGAACGGCGCCACGTTCTTCGGAGACCGTCCCGAGTCTGCCGTCATCATGCCCATGAGTCCCTCCGCCGACGCCATCAGCGGATAGTCCGTCAGTCGCCCCACGTGGCTCTGCCGCGACACCGTAGCCGCCGCTATCCCGCTCTTCTTCGCCTTCTCGATAACCATCTTCATCGCCCGCTCCGACACCACATACCCGAACCCCCAGTTACCGTCCACCACCAGCGTCGTCGCCGTCTCCCGCTTCACCTCGAACGGCGCCCCTGGCACGATGTGCCCGCGTTTGATGCGGTCGATATATACTGGCACTTGGATCACACCGTGCGAATCGTGCCCCGCCAGATTCGCCGCAACGGAGTGCCGAGCCACGATGCCCGACTCCTCCGCGCTGGCTCCGGCGGCCTTCAGCAGCCGTGCGATGAAACCCTGGAGTTGGTCATGAGCGATAATAGGCATAGCGGAAGCACTCCTTGATGACAATCAAAATGCCAAAAAATAAGCAGGTCGCTGCCTGCTCGCACAAAAGTACCTGCATCGGCCTATTGTGTCAATCCGGAGCTGGGCGGCCTGCATCGCGCAAAAACCGTACAAAATCCGTACAGTTTAGATATAAAAACCTCCCCTCGGAGGCTGAATAGTGCCCACAACCTCGCCCAGCTTTACCGCCTACCTGCGCCGCAAGGCCGACCCGCTTTGGAGAGAAGAGCAGGCGCATCCGTTCCTGACCGAACTTGGCAACGGCACGCTTCCTCTCGACAAGTTCCGCCACTACATGCGGCAGGACTACGTCTTCCTCATCGAGTTCTGCCGCGTCGTCGCCCTTGCCGCCGCCAAAGCGCTCGACCTCGACGACATGGCCTGGTTCGCCGGCCTGCTCCACGAAACGCTCAACACCGAAATGGCCCTACACGTCGGCTTCTGCGAAGACTTCGGCATCACCAAAGCCGACCTCGAAACCACCGCGCCCGCACCTGCGACCGTCGCCTACACATCACATATGCTCGCCGCCGCCCGCTCCGGCGACGCCCTTGAAGCTGCCATGTCCATCCTGCCCTGCTCCTGGGGCTACGCCGAGATAGGCCAGCTACTCGCGGGCAAGGGAATGCCCGTTAATCAGCCGCTCTACGCCCGCTGGATAGGAACCTACGCCTCCCCCGACTTCGCCGCCCTGGCCGACAGGCTCCGGTCGTTCGTTGACCGTTCGGTACAAGGCCAGCCGCAAGCCCGTCTCGATGGATTGGAGGCCATCTTCATGGAAAGCAGCCACCACGAGCACAGATTCTGGGACTCCGCCTACCGGATGGACGCCTGAAACACGCCGAACGTCTAAAACGTTCGTAAAAATACTAGATTATTACAAGATGTTTATGTGAAACATCTAAAAATACCTTGGCCCTCTGATAGATGTTCAATAAATTGGTGTCTCGCGCGTAGTGCAGATACGAGTAGTAGACGGGGGGTTCCATGGCACCAAGGCCGAGGTCGAAATCAGTCGCTGTTCGGGAACAGACAGGATCTGTCGAAGAAGAGGCGGTCGTTAGGGTCGCTGGCTGCATGCACCACTGGGTGATTGACATGCCGTCCGGCCCCTTCAGCACCGGCACCTGCCGTGTTTGCGGCGAGAAAAAGCAGTTCTAGAACTATCTGGAAAACTCCTACTGGGGCGCAGATATCTCGCTGGAACAGCTGGCAGCCAAGGCTGGCGTCTCGGGCGGTCGCGGATCTTCCAAACCCACCTCTAATAGCAACGAAGAAAACTAGTCGCTACCGGAACAGGTCGTTTTTCCGGTCCCGGAGTAGCTCCTTCGCGTCGGTCTTCGCCTCGGCCAGTTTTAGCCCCCGGACAATGACCGCCGGAATCCCGTTCGCCTTGCCCGCCACCATCTCCGCCGCGCCCGCAATCTCGTCCGCCATCGCCATCTGCGTCACCCGCAGCTCCTTGCCCACCGCGTCCCGCATCCCCCGATAGTCCACGATAGCCCGGAACCCGGCCACACCCAGCGCCACGTCCGTATGCCCCTCACGGAACGCCCGTCCGAACGTATCCGACACCACCACGCCCAGCGCCCGCACATCCTCCTCCGCCATCGCCTCCTCGCGTATCCTCGCCGCCGAAGCGTCCGGGTCTTCCGGAAGCAGCAGCACCGTATCTTCGCCCGGCACGTTCGAGGCGTCTATCCCCGCGTTCGCGCACACAAACCCGTGCCGCGTCTCCCCGATGATGAGCCCCCTGTCCGGGTCCAGCTTGAGGATGTGTCTCGTTTCCAGCAGCACAAGCTGGATAAGCCGCGCGTCCTTCCCCGACCGCTCCGCCAGTTGCAGCGCATGCGCCTTCGGCTTTACCGTGCGCAGATCAACGAACCGCCCCTCCGCCTTCGACACCGCCTTCTGTGCCACCACCAGCACGTCGTGGTCGTCCAGCGGCGTGCCCTGCGCTTGCGCCGCCTCGACGAACATCTTTCCCAGCCTGTCGCCCGGCCGTATCTCCGGCAGTCCCGTGATTCCGATTATCTCTAGTCGTGGAATGTCCATAGCGTTCTGCATAGCATAGGACAATCCCGCACATAGGGCGAGGGCAGCCCCGTGCTATACTTTGGCCTCATTCTCTCGGACGTGTGAATATGAACCATAAACCCTCCGAAACCCCCATACTGCGTAGCCTGCTGTTCGTGCCCGGCAACCGCACCAAGATGCTGGACAAGGCCCTCGGCCTGTCGCCGGACGCCTTTGTTCTCGATATGGAAGACTCCGTCCCCGCCGCCGAAAAGCCCAACGCTCGCAAAGCAGTCGCTTCGTATTTGAAAAAACTGACCGCCACTGGCGCTACCGTCATTCCCCGTGTGAACGCCGTGGGCTCTGAGTTCATCGAGGAAGACCTCGCCGCCGTCGTCGGCCCTCACATCTTCGGTGTTTCGGTAGGGAAGATAAGCTCGCCCGACGACGTCAACGCCGTGTCCGACATCTTGTGGCGGCTGGAGACGAAGGCCAAGATACCCGAGGGCGCCACCCGTCTCGTCCTCTGGCTGGAGACCGCCAGCGCCGTCGTGCACGCATACCAAATCGCATCAGCCAGTCCCCGCGTCGCCGCCGTCGCCTTCGGAGCCGAAGACCTCACCAACGACATGGCTATCGAACGCACCGACGACGATTCGCAGTTCGACTACGCCCGCAACGCTATCGCCACCGCAGCCGTCGCAGCTGGAGTCCCTGCCCTCGACACCCCGTTCTTCCGCCTGGGCGACCTCGAAGGCCTTCGTGAGGAGTGTCTGCTGGGAAAGCGCTGCGGTTTCCGCGGAAAGTTTGCCATCCACCCCGAGCAGATAGCTACCATCAACGAGATGTACTCGCCTTCGCCCGCCGAGATTGAGCAGGCTCAGCGCGTTGTGGACGCCTTCCGGGAGGCCGAATCCCAGGGACATGGCTCGCTGTCGCTCGACGGTCGTGTCGTGGACGTTCCCGTTGTCCGCCGCGCCGAAAAACTGCTCGCGCTGGCTCAACGGGCCAGCGGCAAGGGAAAGTAGCTATGTCGCAAGACAAGATTCTTCTCGAAGGCATGCGCTTCTACGGCTATCACGGCGTCAGCCCCGCCGAGCGCGAGCTGGGCCAGCGCTTCGAGGTGGATGTCGAAGCGAGCGCCGACCTCTCCACGCCCGGCCGCTCCGACAAACTGCAGGATGCCATCGACTACTCCAAGCTGTTCGCCGCAGTCAAAGACATCGTCGAAGGCCCGCCGCGCACCCTGCTCGAAAGCCTCGCCGAGGCCATCGCCGTCCGTGTGCTGGCCGACTTCGCCGTCACCGCCATTCGCGTGCGTGTCCGCAAGCCCAACGTCCCCATTCGCGAAGCCGTTATCGGCTCCGCCGGTGTCGAGATTTTCCGCGAGAAGCACTAAAGCAGCCTTGCCCAAAAAGTCACGATTTTACAGAGATGGGAACCCGTGAATTATCCCCTCCCCCTTGAGGGGGGAGGGTTAGGGTGGGGGTGAATCCCCGCTTTTAAACACTCGCTACACGGTTTTTGTGTAAAGTCCGCTAATCTGTATCTTGCTTATGCTCCCTGGAATATCCCGAACATCGCGCCCTGCGGGTCCTGTACCATCGCGAACCGCCCCATGTTCGGCACATCCTGAATCGGCGAAATCACCTTCCCGCCTAGCGACGTCACCTTCTTCGTTGCCTTATTGATGTCGGCTACCGAAAAGTACACCGACCAGTTCGGCGGCATCGGCCCCATCTCCGGTCGTATCTGCATGATGCCCGCCGCCTGCTGGCCTTCCGCGCTAAGCATCGTGTAGTCCATCACCGGCATTTTCTCCGAGGTCATACCCAGCGCGGCCTTGTAGAACTCCGTTGCCTTGCCCACGTCGGTCGTCAGCAATTCGTTCCAGGTCAATGCGCCCGGTTCGCTTACCAGCCGGTATCCGATATGCGTTTTTGCCTCCCAGACTGAGAACACCGCACCCTGTGGGTCTTGGAACACTGCCATCCGGCCTACGTCGAATACATCCATCGGCCCCATGATTGCCGTTCCGCCCGCTTTCTTGACCTTCTCTATCGTGTCCTCCACCTTGTTCACCGCGAAGTACGTGCGCCAGTGCGACGGCAATCCCATCTCTTTTTCATCTGGCATCTGCTGGTACAGCGCGGCCACGTCCAGTTCGCGTATCTGTTGCATGTGGTAGAACATCCCCGCCCCATCGGTTGAGGATTGTTTTTCCAACCGAACAGGCCGTTGTAAAACGCCAGTGCGCCCTTCTCGTCCGTGGTGGACAGCTCTATCCAGCACGGCATTCCGCGCTTGTGCTTGGTTACCTCGGCCATCGTGTGCCTCCTTAGTGATTTCAGTCGGTTTAGTCTACGGCATAACGACCTTGCACGGATGCCCGCCCTATGCCACACTGGCCGCTAGGAGAAGACGATGCCTAAAGTCCGCAAGCCCCAAACACTGGCCCAACTCAAGCGCAGCGAATACACCCCCGTGAGCGTGAAAGAAGAGTTGCGCCGGAACCTCATCGCCAAACTCAAAACCGGCAAGCCCGTCTTCCCCGGCATCGTAGGCTTTCAGGACACCGTCATCCCCCAGGTTGAGAACGCCATCCTCGCCGGACACGACATCATGCTCCTCGGCGAGCGCGGCCAGGCCAAGTCCCGTCTCATCCGCAGCCTTGTAGACCTGCTCGACGACGAAATACCCGTCGTCGAGGGCTGCGAGATATACGACGACCCCTTCAAGCCCATCTGCCGTAGCTGTAAAGACCGCAGCGCCAGCGAGGGTGACAAGCTCCCCGTTGCCTGGCTACCCCGCGAGCGCCGCTACGGCGAGAAGCTCGCCACCCCCGACGTGGCCGTCGCCGACCTCATCGGCGAGGTAGACCCCGTCAAGGTCGCCGAAGGCCGCTATCTCTCCGACGAGCTCACCATCCACTACGGGCTCATCCCTCGCTCCAACCGGGGCATCTTCAGCATCAACGAGCTGCCCGACCTCACCGAGCGCATCCAGGTCGGCCTGTTCAACCTCATGGAGGAGCGAGACGTGCAGATAAAGGGCTACCGGCTCCTGCTGCCCCTCGACCTGTTCTTCGTCGCCTCCGCCAACCCCGAGGACTACACCAACCGCGGCCGCATCATCACCCCGCTCAAGGACCGGTTCGGCGCCCAGATTCGCACCCACTACCCAGTAACCATCGAGGACGAAATCACCATCGTCGAGCAGGAACGCGAACGCTTCGCCGACGTGGACAAGCAAGTTACCGTGCCCGCCTTCATGCGCGAAATCGTTGCCGAACTCACCGCACAGGCCCGCCAGAGCGGCGAGGTCAACCAGCGCTCCGGCGTCAGCGTCCGCACCTCCATCGCCAACTACGAAACCCTCGTCAGCGCCGCCTTCAAACGCTCCCTCCGCCTCGGCGAGCCCACATCGCCGCGCATCAGTGACCTCCCCATGCTTACCGCCTCCACCTCCGGCAAAATAGAACTGGAAACCATCGAAGAGGGCAGGGAAGACCGCATCTTCGACGACCTCGTCCGCAAGGCCGTCCACGCCGTCTTTACCCGCTACTACGACCCTCGTCCAGCCCCAGTTTGAGTCCGGGCTGTCCATCGAGGTGAGTAGCGATATGTCCTCCAAGCGCTATCTGACCCAGCTAGCCAAATCCCCCGAACTCGCCGGACTGGTTAACCGTATGACATCAACCGGGGCATCAAAAGCATCACCCGCGGCATCGCCGACGGAATCAAAGGGACAACCTCACGAAATCGCCTCTGCCTTGGAATTCGTGCTTGAGGGCATGCACCTGAGCAGGAAACTTAACCGCGACCGCGTCTCCGGCAAACTGCGCTACCGCGCCCGCCCACCCGAAAATATGCCCCGCCGGAGAGACAACATCAGTTAGCTTTACACCAGCTAGGAGAAACTATGTGCCGGAGCATTAAAACACTTCGCCGACCTGAACCCGCGACCAAAGAAGAAACCCACGCCGCCGCCCTCCAGTTCGTCCGTAAGATCAGCGGCTACCGCCAGCCCTCGCAGGCCAACGCCGACGCCTTCAACAAGGCCGTCGACGACATAGCCACCGTGTCCATGCAACTCCTCGGCTCGCTCAAGACCGGACGCGCCTGACCCCTGATACAATCCCTGCATTCCATTTTGTAGCTGGAGGAATGCACCAATGCCCATGGTTCGAGTCGAGATGTACCCCGGACGCACCCGCCAACAGAAGGCCGACCTGGCCAAAGCCATCACCGAAGCCGTCGTGAAAATCGCCAAAACCACCGCCGAGGCCACCCACGTCGTGTTCGTCGAAGTCCCCAAGAGCGACTGGGCCATCGCGGGCAAGCTCACCGACGAATCGTAAAGAGCCGCGCGGTGCGTCTTGACGCATCGCTCCGCTGCTCGTATAGTGAAAATTAGACGAATATCGCAAAGGCTGCGAACAGGAAGAGTACGTCTCTAGCGAGGCTACAGAGAGCCGGAGAAGCTGAGAACCGGTGCAAGCGCGGAGGCCGAATGGCCCTGGGAGCCGCCACCCGAAAGCGAAAGCGAGTAGGGGTGGACGGAAGGGACACCGTTATCACAGTCCGGGACATCGGGAGCACCGCTCCCCGTGTCTGCTGAGCGACCGTTGACCCGTTTGGGTCGGCGGTAATAAGGGTGGCACCACGGTGAAAGACCCGTCCCTGACCGGACGGGTCTTTTTGTTTGTCCGGCGAAATCCAAAATCGAGAGGCGAGGACAAAACACTATGGCAGAACAAGTGAAGTCAGGCTCGCAGCGCAGCCGGAAGCGTGTCTTCTCCGGCATCCAGCCGTCGGGCGACATGCACCTCGGTAACTACCTGGGCGCAGTCAAAGGCTGGGTGCAGCGGCAGCACGAGCGTGAGAACTTCTTCTGCATCGTAGACCTGCACGCCATCACCGTCCCGCAGAAGCCGGACGAGCTCCGCGAGCAGACGCGTTCCCTCGCCGCCATGCTGTTCGCCGCCGGGCTCGACCCCAAGCTGTGCACGCTGTTCGTGCAGGGCCACGTCGCCGCCCACTCCGAGGGCGCATGGTTGCTCAACTGCGTCACCCCGCTCGGCTGGTTGGAACGCATGACCCAATACAAGGACAAATCGGCCAAACAGGAAAGCGTGTCCACCGGCCTGCTGGACTACCCCGTGCTCATGGCCGCCGACATCCTGCTGTACGACGCGGACGAGGTGCCGGTCGGCGAGGACCAGAAGCAGCACGTCGAGCTGGCCCGCGACATCGCCCAGCGCTTCAACCACCTGTACGGTGAGACCTTCGTGGTGCCGGAGCCGGTCATCCCCGACACCGGAGCGCGGGTCATGGGCCTGGACAACCCGACGGTGAAGATGTCCAAGACCTTTGCCCACATCCGCGGCCACGTCGTGCGCATGCTCGACGAGCCCAAGGAGATGGAGCGCTCCATCATGCGTGCGGTCACCGACTCGGGCAAGGAGATCCGGTTCTCCAACGACCCCGAGCGGGCGGGTGTGAACAACCTGCTGGGCATCTACAAGGCCGTCACCGGCAAGTCCAAGCAGGAGTGCGAGAACGACTTCGCCGACGCCCGCGGCTACGGCGACCTGAAGAAGCGCGTGGCCGAGGTGGTCGTCGCCGAACTGACGCCCATCCGCGAACGCTATGACGAACTCATGGCCGACCCCGCCGAACTCGACCGGCTGCTTGCCATCGGTGCGGAACAGGCCGCCGCCGTATCCGCTCCTAAGCTCAACGAGATAAAGCACAAGATGGGTCTTACAGTGCCCACGGGGAGTGGCTTATGACTGCTGAACGCTATACGCCAACCCTCGACGAGGTTCGCAAGCTCGCCAGCAAGGGCAACCTTGTGCCAGTGTCGCGGGAGATAAACGCCGACCTTGAGACGCCCGTTTCGGCGTATTTGAAGGTCGCCCGTCCGCCATACTCCTTCCTGCTGGAAAGCGTGGAGGGCGGCGAGCGCGTCGCCCGCTACAGCTTCATCGGCACTGAGCCGTACGACGTCATCAAGACCGGCCCCGGACAGAAAGACGGTGCGGTAGACCCGCTGACGCTCATCGAAAAGGCCCTCGCCGACTTCAACGTCGTGGAAGAGCCGGAGGCCGAGCGCTTCAACGGCGGGGCCGTCGGTTACCTCGCCTACGAGGTCGTCCGCTACTTCGAGAGCCTGCCTTCGCCCGACCTCGACACGCTTAACCTGCCCGAATCGGTGTTCATGCTCACCGACACCTTTCTTATCTTCGACCACGTCCGCCGCAAGATTCGGGTGGTCAGCCACGCCCGCACCGAAGGCGACCCGGAGCGCGGCTAAAACGAGGCCGTTCGACGCATCGAA
>JAQBWG010000057.1 GCA_027625225.1 Chloroflexota bacterium
TGTTAAACGCCAGGCTGCTTTTGCCGATGCTGGGGCGTGCCGCCAGAATGACGAGGTCGGAGCGTTGCATGCCGTTGCCCAGCATTTTGTCCAGGTCAGCATAACCGGTGGGGACGGGCGCGACCGACTGGTCGCCGCCAAGCTGTGCGGAGGCGGTCTGTTCCATGTACACGTCCAGCACCTGCCGGATGTGTACGAAGTCCCGCGACGCCCTGCCGCTGCGTACGCCGAACAGCAACCCCTCGGCGCGACTCAGTGCGCTGTCTACGTCCGAAGCGCCGTCGTAGCCGATGGCCGCGATGTCGCCGGCCACCTGGATGAGCTGACGCATGGACGATGTGCGTTGGACGATATGGGCGTAGTGTTCGATATGAACCGACGTCGGCACCGCGAGGACGAGTTGCCCCAGGAATCCCGGGCCGCCGACTTCTTCCAGATGGTTTTCCAGTGACAACTCGTGAGCGACGGTCACCTGGTTGATGGCGTCTCCACGGTCGAACAGCGCTACGCACGCCTCGTAGCACCAGCGTGTCCGTGTCTGGTAAAAATCGCTCGGCTTGAGAAACGCCGCAACACGGGTCAGCGCCTGGCTGTCGATAAGTATGGAACCGATGACAGCCTGCTCTGCGTTGGCGTCATGGGGTAGAAGTCTTTCGGCGTACACATTGCCCTCGTTGTATGTCTCGTCTAAGCGGCGCTATTGTATATCGCCTGAGCTTCATGCCCAAATGGCAATTCGGCTTCTGAGCGCGTTGGTGTAGGGAAGCGTGACTGGCAACCCCTGTTCCAGCGGAATAGTTCGCGGGTCGAATAACACATAATGACAAAGAACTTATGTTCTTGTCAATGGAAGGCAGGACGCCCTAAAACAAAGAAGGTTGATAACTCTGCGGGGCGATGATTCGAGAGGCGGGACTATGAGGAGGCTTTATCTTCCTCTTCGTCCTCAGACTCGCTTTCACTGGCCGCTTCTTCTTCGACTGCCGGCTCGGCTTCAGCGGATTCAACTTCCGCCTCGGCTACCGCCTCTGCCGTTTCCGTCTCTTGGGGAGCCTCTGCTTCGGCCTTTGCAGCCTCTTCCGCCTTGGTAATCGTGGCGGCAGGCTTCTCGCCCATCGGGTATACGACCAGCGAAACGGTAGCTTCTAGATCTGCGTGCAGGCGAACAGTTGCGGAATACACCCCTGTTTCGCGGATATTGTCCTCAATGTGTATCGTGCGGCGGTCAACCTCGTGACCGATAAGCTCGGAAAGCTTGGAAGCGACCACTGCGTTCGTAACCGAACCATACAGTCGGCCCTCGGCTCCCGTCCTCATTTCGACTTCGATTTGCTTGCCGCTCAACGTGTCCGCAAGACCTTGGAGGTCTGCCATCTGGCGGAGACGTTTGCCTTCGGCCTGCTTCTGAAGCTTTTCCACACGTTTCATAGCCTCCTCAGAAGCAGGGACGGCCAGCTTCTGAGGAATAAGGTAGTTACGGGCAAAGCCGCCCTTGACGTTCTTGATATCTCCGCCATGAGCGACGTTCTGCACGTCCTCAAGGAACACAACTCGCATATTCGCCATGTCTGATATACCCCTTGGTTGAGACGGCGCAGGTATACTGCGCATGTCCAGATGATTAGACTATAGAGTACCGAAGGCGCGGACACTCCGCGCCAACCATTCGATGATACCGCACCATGCCCCATTCGTCGAGGGCCGCAGTATCTCCGATAGGAAAGATTCTACGCTCGTTGACACGCCGTGTGCTGCCAGCTACAATTTCAGGGTCGTTTTAGCCGAAAGGCATGCAGAGCAGAGGTGTATATTGCTAAAGATTAGACTCACAAGGGTAGGGGCGAAAAAACAGCCCAGTTATCGGCTTGTTGTAGCTGAGGCCCGTTGGTCTCGCGATGGCCGTGTTGTGGACAGGCTTGGACACTACGACCCCAGAACCGCCCCCCCCACCTTCGAATATGACGAAGAAAAGACGCTCGACTGGATAAGGAAAGGCGCTCAGCCTACCGACCCGGTACTCAGGATGCTCAAGAGCAAGGGCACCATGGACAAGGTGAAGCCGGCGTGAAAGAGCTTGTCGAGTACATTGCCAAGTCCATCGCTTCCGAACCCGATGCCGTAAAGGTTATCGAGGAAGAAGACGAGAACGGGCGTATCGTACTTAAGCTCGAGGTCGCCCCCGATGACAAGGGAAAAGTCATCGGGAGGCAGGGCAGGGTGGCCCAGTCCATCCGCGCGCTCTTGCGCGTAGCGGCCATCAAAGAAGGTTCGCGCGCCGTCTTGGAGATCGTATAACTCGGTCTCGTCACGATTTGCAACCCTCTTCTAATCCCCAGAACGACTCCTCAATTCCCGACGACGGCATACCGGAAGGCCACGTTGCAGTAGGCATGATTCGTGTCCCTTGGGGTATCAAGGGCGACGTGAAAGTCGAATCCCTGACCGATGTACCCGACCGTCTGTCCGTGGGCAGTGTTGTTTTTCTCAACAATACTGAAACGCGAATCTCCGCGGTTCATTACGCAGGCGGCCACCTCGTCCTCCACTTCGATGCCATCCCCGACCGCGACATCGCCGACGCCATGCGCAATGTCTATCTCACCGTGCCTGAAGAAACCGTTCCCATTCCTAGTGGTGATTCCTATTACCACTACCAGCTCGTGGGCCTGGGCGTCTGGACTGATACAGGAGAAGAACTTGGCAAAGTGGCCTCGATATTGGAAACCGGGGCCAACGATGTCCTGGTCGTGAAGACTCTAGAGAACAAAGAAGTTCTGCTCCCCGCTATCAAAGACGTCGTATTGAACGTAGACCTCGAAAAAGGCCGCATAACAGTTCGGATGCTGGAGTACAGCTAGAGTGTGTAGCGCCCTTACGAAGCTTGTATGGCCGGTGATGGCCGTATTAGTACTTGCCACACTCGCTGCCGCTGAATGCGAAATCAGCGGAACGCCAACGCCTAGCGCTACCCTCGAACCCACCCATGCGACTACGCCTGAGCCGACACCCACCCGAACTGCAGTGCCACCTACTCCAACATCCACGCCTCTGCCCGGTAGTGTACGAGGGGTTTCCCTATCTCCCAAAAGCTATGAGACGGACGACTTCCTCGCGTTCTGGGATTTGGCTGCACAAGTCGGCAACAGCGTTCGCTGGGCAGGCGACTTGCAAGCCCTCGGCCCGCTGGACGAAGGCCCCGAAGCAACCTTTCAGATTTCTCTGCAGTACGACCTCATTCCCCTCATCGAGGGCAACGTCTTCGTTGCCTCGACAGGTGAACTACTTCGTCCGCTCGACCACACGGCGCACGCAGAATATATCGAAGACATCACTGCATTCGTCGAAGAATACAAACCGCCGTATCTTGGAATCGGTGTCGAAATCAACATTCTGCAGGAACACAATCCCGAGGCGTTCGCTGCGTTCGTGGAGCTATACGCCGACGCTGCGAAAGTCGTCCGTGCCATATCGCCCGATACACAGCTGTACGTCACCTTCCAGCTTGAGCGGCTTCGTGGATTGCGTGGCGGGCTGTTCGGCGTGCCCGAGGCCCTGCCCGGCATACCCGACCCGTTACAGCCGTCCTAGGAGCTAATCGATTTGTTTCCCGACGCCGACCTTATCGCCTTCACCACCTATCCTGCCCTGGTGTTCCAGTCGCCCGCCGAGATTCCCGATGACTACTACACCGAGGCTGCCGAGCGTGCAGGCAAGCCCGTCGCCTTCACCGAGATAGGCTGGCACGCCGCGCAGCTTGGCGCACCCGGCTGGGATAGCGATGAAGAAGAGCAGGCCGAGTTCATCAGGACGTACTTGCGGCTTACCGAAGACGTCGAGCCCGTTCTCAGCATCTGGGCGTTCCTCTATGTTCTACCCGGACAACCGATTATTTTCGAAACCATGACCCTCGTACGGCCTGACGGCTCGTTCCCTCCCGCCTGGGACGCTTGGAATCAGGGGGAATAAAAAACGAGGCGCCCACCCTCCGGTAGACGCCTCGTTGAAATCGGCATTAGCGTTACTTTAGCGCCAGGAGTCGAACGAATCCTGCATGTTTTGAATCACGGACAGGTATGTGCTGTCCAGGTTTGAGCAGTGCGTACCTGTCATCACGTACTTGAACCCGCTGATGAGGAACACGTAGGTCGTGTACGTTCGGTCGCAGAAACTCGGCTGGTTCAGGTAATGCATCAGCAGGTGAATCGTCTGATCGCCTGATGCATGCGTCAGCGTTTCACGTGTAACCAATTCGAATGTGCCTGAGAAGCCGCTGACCTGCTGCTCTCTGGTGAACTGCTCCCTGTCGGCCAGTCCGCTCAGCGTGAATGTAGATTCCGTGGTCGAAAAGACCTCCAGCGTCGCTTCCCCGCCCGGTGAAGTGAACCTCACCCCGGACGCGATAACCGTTTCATTGATAGTCCAGCCCGGCGCGACCTTGATATCGAACCACAGCCCGCCGCTATCGTACTGATCCCAGCCCGAAATGTCCGGCGTCGAAGTCGGCGTGGGCACGATGCGAACGACCTGACCGCCCTCAAGCGCAGAGAGCACGTCCTGTACGAAATCGATGGAGATAGCAATGCCGTCCAGCGTGTTGATACCCACAACATTCCCCTGCGCGTTCACCAGTGGGCCCCCGTTGCTCGTCGGGTCGGACGCAATAGCTGTCCGTATGTACTCCACGCCCGAAGCCTCCGTGAAGCTATCCACGCTGCCTTCCCACACCTTTGAAGACGCGTTCGAAGCCGAGCCCTCTTCATACCCGAATACGACGACTCCGTCGCCTACACTGAGACCCAGCGCGCTTCCGAAATCAAGCGTCTCTAGTTGTGCGCTCGTTTCGAACTTCAGCACCGCCAGATTGTAATTCTCATTCACTCCCACCACCGTTGCCAGAAACGCCCCTTGTGAGGCTGTGAACACGTTGGCGCCCGTCGAATCCCCCACCACACTTGCTGACGTTAATATCCAGCCATCTTCGTTATAGATGAACCCCGTACCGACGCCTGCCGTCGTTTCCACCCGGACAACCGGTCTCCTTAAGTTGAAGGAGGCGGTCGCTGATCAGCGATACCGCGGTCGCGGTCGGTGCCGGAGTTGCAGTAGCCGTTGGCGTAGGCTGCGAAGTTACCCTGGTGGCAGTTGGCGATGGTGCAACCGTAGCCTCCATCATCGCCGTGGGTGACGGCGATGCCGCCGTTCGTGTATTCGTCGCCAGTGGAGTCGGGGAAGACTGCGTCACGTCGCTCGTAGCCGCAACGGTTGGCGTCGCCTCCTCGGTTCCGCCACAGGCCGCAAGCAGCAAAGCGAAAACCCCGATTGCCAGGGGCAACAAAATCATAGGTCGTTTCATACTGTTTAAGACTCCTGTATTCAGATACTCAGATTGAGGCGGTACTGTTTGATGCTCCTGAGCATATCACGTGTTTATCGCTACCTTTTGACCCCCACCGCCATCATGCTAGAATCTCACTATAGTCACACGTAGTATCTGACAGCAGGAGGTTGAGCTATGTCTGGTCACTCTAAGTGGTCAACGATTAAGCACGCAAAAGCTGCAACCGACGCCAAGCGCGGCCAGCTGTTCACGAAGTTAACCAAAGAGATTATCGTCGCTGCCAAGCAGGGCGGGGGAGACGTGGAAGCCAACTTCCGGCTTCGCATGGCTGTCCAGAAGGCGAAGGACAGCAACATGCCCAACGATAACATAGACCGTGCCATAAAAAAGGGCACCGGTGAGAGCGGCGAAGCCGTCCAGATGGACGAGGTATTCTACGAAGGCTACGGCCCCGGCGGTACCGCAATTATGCTCGAAGTGCTTACCGACAATCGCAACCGTACCGCCTCGGCGGTGCGCTCAACCTTCACCAAGTCTGGCGGCAGCGTTGCCGAGCCTGGTGCTGTCGCCTGGCAGTTCGACCAGCGTGGCGTCGTTGTCGCCGAAGTTCCCGAGGGCCAGGCCGAAGATTTTGCTATGTCCGCCATAGACGCAGGAGCCAGTGACTTCGAGACCGATGACAATACCCTCCACGTCTACTCGCCTCTTGAAGCGCTGGAGAACATCCGTCGCTTGCTTACCGATCAGGGAGCTGAAATAAAATCCTCCGAGATTGCCATGCTTCCCAAGACCGTCGTTGCTGTCGATGATGACAAGGCACGGCAGGCGCTCAGATTGCTTGATAAGCTGGAAGAGCTTGAGGATGTACAGAAGGTCTATTCCAACGCCGACTTCTCCGACGCCGCGCTGGAGGAGTACGGGGCAGAGTCCGAGTAGCCGCGTACGTGCGAATACTGGGCATAGACCCTGGAACGCAGCACCTCGGTGTCGGTGTCATCGATAGCGAGGACAACGGCGATAACATCGTGTGCGTCCACTCCGAAGTCCTATCGCCGCCCAAACGCGACCCCATTTACCAACGCCTACACAAACTCCATGCCGGTCTGGTTGAAGTCATCGAAAAGTGGAAGCCCGACTCGGTCGCTATGGAACAGCCCTTCGCCTCCAAGAACATCCGGTCAGCTCTCGCCATCGGCCAGGCCCAAGCTGCGGCCATGATTGCCGCTTCCGCCGCCGGCCTCGACGTTGCCACCTACGCCCCGGCGCAGGTCAAGAGCGCGGTAACCGACCACGGCGGCAGCTCCAAGGAGCAAGTGCAGGAAATGGTTCGTATCCTGCTTCGGCTGCCCGCCGAACCCATCGAATCCGACGCCGCCGACGCCCTTGCTGTCGCCCTCTGCCACGTCAACGCCTATCGCGCAGAGATGCTGGAATCGCGTTCAAGACAGTGGTAGCCTTCGCAACAGCATGATTACCGGAATCACAGGTCAGCTCGTGAAACTTGGCTCCCAGTGGGCCGATATCGCTGTTGGTGGAGTCATAACCCTGCGCGTCTTCGTGCCCACCTCGGTGCTCGACGAACTCGGCAAAGTAGGGGAGCAGGTCTCGCTTCGCACATCGCTGCAAGTCCGTGAGGACAGTCTTACCCTCTACGGCTTTCCGACCGACGACACCCGTTTGGCCTTCGAGACACTCCTGCGGGTCAACGGCATCGGCCCCAGGCATGGCCTCGCCATCTTGTCCCGACTCACTCCCGAAGCGCTAGCCACTGCCGTCGAGCAAGACGATGTTCCAGCCTTCGACCTCGTATCAGGCATCGGTAAAAAAATGGCGCAGCGCATCATTCTGGAACTGAAGGGAAAACTTGCCGACGAATGGGCGCTCGCCACATCCGCCGTAGGGGACAGCGGAGACCTTGTTGCCGCGCTTACTTCGCTGGGCTACACCCTCGTCGAAGCTCGCGACGCCGCTTCCCGATTACCCCGTGACCGCGCTCTTTCTCTTGAAGACAAGGTACGGCAGGCGTTAGAGCATCTTGGGGGACACTAGGTAGCTCCGGCAACTCCCGCTCGAAATAGTGGGCGACATCGCCCAGAATCATCCTATCGGTTGTAAGCAGTAACGGCTTGTCGTTCATGGAACTCTCTTGCGACCTCCGTACGAATATCATTGAACCCTGCGCTTTCCTGTATCGCCTGCACGACATGCTGCGCCTCCTTGACCTCCACCAGCATCGCCTCCAGCTCTTCGCGTGCCACACCCGACTTCAGGTACATGTCGGCCTTACGTAGCAACAACTCCATCCGCCCGGCCATGGCGAACAACGGATTGTTCACCTCGTGCGCGATGCCTGTCGCCAGCGTCTTGATAGCCTCGACCTGCGCGATGGTGCTGGCACTAATCCCGGCCGATTCATAGGCCTGTATCTGCGTTGCCAGCGCACCTATGCGTCGGTTGCTCATCTGGATGCTATCCAGCAGCCTCGACGAGACAACATGGGCCAAAACCAGCGGGCCCACGAGAAGGAATCCGGCCCACCACACTTCGCCCGCAACCGCCGCGATGCCGTATCCCAACACCGCAGCACCCATATGCGCGGCCACGTCGCTCTGTACCTTCGGCGACTCATCGCCGTTGCCCATCAAGGCCACCGACACCGCCGCGAACGCTGCCACTGCCAGCAATGCGGCGCTCAGCCCCAGGCCGGACAGCAACGCTGTACCTTCGGCTGCGAATCCGTGGAAGAGGAGAGATGCGACCAGCGTCGCCAGCCCGAACCGGACGACTTTGAACGCACCGGCCTGTGCGTCCCCGCCTCGCCATGCAAGACCCACACCGAGCGCGGCGATGGGAGCCTGCCACGGTGCCAGAACCAGCGCCGCCAGTATCAGCGGGGCGGCTGTAAGCGACAGCCCTCGATACCGTGATAGCCGGAGCGGCAGACGGGAGGCAATCGCCGTGAGCACTAGCGCCGTAATCAGCGTTAGCACTCCTGCGAGCGTCCATTCGCCTTGTAGCATCTGTATGTCGAACATTTGCGTCATCTCACCCAAACGGTTTGCAAACAATTTCCCCTGAAACTATTTCGACCAATGGAAGTGAAGAATCTCTTCAACACCACCATTGGTCGAAAGGCCGGTACCCGCAGCGCGGGTGTCTTTAGTTATGTATGCCCCGGGCGCTGCCGGTTAAGGTCAGCGTGAGGCAGGTGCTAGGGGAATGTCTGCGTTAGTCCAGACCGGTCCAGCGTAGACCGGCGTGTGCAACCTCAGCGCCAGTGATGGCGTAGGTCACTGTTGCAGTGACAATAGCTGCGAGCGCCAGGAGAGCCAGCTTCTTTGCGAACTTCATGTTCATATGTATGCCTCCTCCTCTTCTGCTACCGCGTACACGGTTTGCCGCGCCTTAAACTCGCGCCCCGCATATGATTTGCGAGGGCATGTAGCGACGTTGGAACAAGAATCCCCCGAATCGTTTTTTGGCAACAGCGTGTAAACGTGCAAATCGTGTGGGGGTAAACACGCAAAATGGCTGTTTATGGCCTGATAGACATGTGTTTGCCGAATAACAAATACGTAATGTGGGTCGCAAAACTCGTTGTCTAATGGTGTGGGGTGTGAGATTATGGCTTGCAACCAGTTGTGAACCCGTGCGCGCGAGACGGCACGACAGATAGGCATCGTTTGGCAACACAGAACGGTAAAAAGCTACAGCTATTTATATTTGAAGAGCAGCAGATACTGCGCGACGCGTACGTGGCTGCCCTGGAATCGCACGACCGCATCCGCGTCGTCGGCTCGTCCGGCGATACGGGTCACGAGGCCATCGCCGCCGCTCTCAAGCTGCACAACCCCGCCGTTATCCTGCT
>JAQBWG010000058.1 GCA_027625225.1 Chloroflexota bacterium
ATCATGGGCATCGGCAACTCGTTAGCGGGACGTCTGCTCATACTCGACGGGCTGGAGATGGATTTCCGCACGGTAAAGATCCGCCGGAACCCGAACTGCCCGCTGTGCGGCGACAATCCAACCGTGACCAATCTCATTGACTACGAGGTGTTCTGCGGCCTCGGACCAGCGTAGCAACGGATTTAGCGGAAGAAAAAGAGGGCGAGTCGAACGACTCGCCCTCTTTTGTTTTAATAGCCAATCCCTTGCCAGGAGATGTTTTTTAGAATGTCGCGCTAGCGATTTAGCATTAGAAGCTTGACCGTTCGCCTACACCGTAGTAGCTTTTCGCTATCCCAATTAAACGAAATGGCAGAATCGTAAACGACACACATCGTAGGATTTAGATTGCACATCCAAGGAGGCGAGTCGTGGCGAAGTTAGTCAACAAGTTCAGCATTGAGGTAGCCGCCTCTCCGAAAGAGGCATACGCCTATATCTCAGATTTGACCAGACATACGGAGTGGTCGGCAGCACCTCTAGCTCTTAAGCCAGTCAAGGAGGGTGCGACGGCGGTGGGTAGCCAGTTCAAGTCGGTGGGTACGATGATGGGAAAGCAGTTCAAGAACGACGTCATCATTACCGAACTTAAACCGTCGAGCAAGTTCTCGTTCGAAGCGACGGATGGAAAAGTCACCGCGCTTCACGAGTTCTCCATCACTCCGCAAGGAGATGGCTCGGTTATCGAACGCAAGGAAACGCTTGAGTTATCGGCAATGATGAAGCCTATCTTCCAGCTCATCGCAGGGCCGTTTATCGCCAAGCCTGCTCACCGAAAGGCGATGGCCAAGCTCAAAGCGAACCTGGCCCGAAAGGCGTCTATCGCTTCAGAAGGCTAGACGAAGTTGCCGCGGTCTACGCGGTGACCGGCCAGGAACACGTCCTCGACGCTCCAGATGTTTTTGATATTTTTGGACGGGTCGCCTTTTATCACCACCAAGTCGGCTTTCTTGCCGGTCTCGACGGTGCCGATGCTATCTTCCATCCAGAGGGATTTGGCCGAGTCCCGGGTAGCTGACACGATGGCCTCCATGGGGGTCATGCCTGCGTCGACCTCAGCTTCTATTTCCTGCTGAAAGCGACCCATCGGTGAATCAAGCCATGCGGTATCGGAGCCGCAGACTATGGTCACACCCCCCTTGCGCATCCGCTGGAAGCCGTTCACCATCGCCTCAAAAGCGATTTTGCTTTCATCGAGGCTAGCCTGTTCGGCCCGGGTAGCGGTGCCTGCATCAACTTTGGCCTCGATGTTGTCCATGTTCTTCTTCACGATTGATAGCGTCGGGTTCACGAACACACCCTGCTTGGCGATGCGCTCGGTGATATCGGGACGGTATTTGAATTCGCCGCCCGCTTCCTGATGGATGGCATGCACGATGGTGTCCACACCGGCGTCGAGCACGTTTATCATGCCTTGAGTGGATACGCAGTGGGCGACGGTGTGTCTGCCGAACTTATGAGCCTCGTCAATGATGGCCTTCAACTCGTCGGGGTTGAACGAAGGCTTGGTGCGAATAGAGGTACCAGTGCTGCCACCAGTGGCCGTGATTTTGATGAAGTCGGCGCCTTCTTTGACGAGCTGCCGCACGGCGGCGATGCACTCGTCCCTGCCGGTGGCGGCGATGCCGAACCAGTTGAGGTGTCCTCCGACGATGGCCATAGGGCGACCGGCAACGACCATGCGGGGGGCGGGCGTTATTCCCATCCTGACCGCTTCACGCAAATGGAAGATGGTGCGGTTCTTGCCGCCGCAGTCGCGCAGGGTAGTGACGCCGTTGTACAGGTGAGCACGAGCATTTCTTGCTGACTGAAGGGTCAGGATTTCGTCGGGTAGTTTCACCAGTTCGTCGCCGGGGCGACCGTCGCCAATGCCGTTCATGTGGACGTGGCAGTCAACGAGACCAGGAAGCAGGGTTGCGCCTTTGTAGTCAATTTTCTCGACCTGTGCGCCGTCGGGGGCTTTGACGCTGGAGGCAGGGCCCACGGCACGAATGACATCGTTCTCGACAAGCACAGCGGCCTTCTCGATGGGTTGTTTGCCTGTTCCGTCTATGAAACGGTCGGCAGTTATGAGTTTGAAGTTAGCAGGCATTCCAGTTATCGCTCCTCGTCTAGTGATTGCTGGGGTAGTTCCGAGTCAAGCTCAGACGATATCACATCGTCGGCTTCGAATTCTTCCAGAAGTTCTTCTTCTCGGCTACGTCTGAACCACCAGTCCAACGCTGTTCCGAGACCAACAATCAAATATGCCAAGCGCAACGCTCCTTCGTAGTCACTGAGGATACTTGCGCTTCTCATGGATTCAGTGAGAAAACTAAAGGTGGTAGTTAAGTCCGGAACTATATTGTAGCGAATTTCGACATAGGCACTGTGGATTCCCCATGCAAACAGTACGGCAGCCAAAGCCAAAGACGTCGGACGAGCCCAGTTAAAGCCGCTTCTAAGTCCCCAACCTACTGCCACAAGGAGGACGGGTACGGCAAAATCCCTTACCAAGTCGAAAGCGATGTCCATCCCGTCGCGTCCAAGACCACTCCTCAAAGGCCCAAGGGATTCTATCACCAGACCGTACACCACCTGCCCAACTATTTCCGCCGCGAAAAGTGCCACGCCTCCGAGCATCCAAATCGCTCCGAGCAAGGGACGTTTGGCTGGCAACGATTGATCCTGCCTGAAGGCAGTGCTCCGTACGTCATTTTGGTTCAACGACGCAGGTTGTGGAGAATTTTCTTCTTCTGTGTGTTTTTCGGAACCGGCATTGCTACGTGTCGAGAGCCAGTACATAACTCCGAGGAAGCCGACAGGGAGATATACCAAGCTTACTGCGACCTGGACAAAGGCAGCTAGCTCACCCTGTCCGAATACATACCTAATTCCCGCGTACGCACTCTCCATTCCTATTGCAAGGAAAACCAACGCGAGAGCCAAACTAGCCGTACGTACCCATTGAACGCCACGTCGAAGCTCCCTTCCCACGAATACTATGAGTACCGGAAGGGCAATCGTCCATATCATCACAAAAACAATGTCAGCGTAGGGATAGTTACCAGAAAAACCCAAGTACAGGCCCCAAAATACCTGATTAGCCGATAAGGCCAGACCACAGAGTATCCAGGCTGCTCCAACAAAGGACTGCTTCCGGGTTAGCGATGGATTCATGGCACCTCGCACATCGGCCAAACGCCAAGAATCTAGGGTGGGGACTGGTGAAAGACGGCCCGTGAGCCGTCGGAGCCGCGTTCGACGCGCTTTCCTGCGAGGAAGACTTCGTTGACGTTCCAGAGCGTTTTCACGTCTTTGGACGGGTCTCCATCCACAATTATCATATCGGCTTCTTTGCCCGGCTCGAGGGAACCGACGAGCTTGTCCATGTTGAGGGCTCTAGCAGCGTCCAGGGTGACGGATTTGACGGCGTTCATGTTGGTGAAGCCAATGTCGACGAGCTGTTCGACTTCGTAGACGGCATTTCCGAGCTTGTAGTCGGTCCACGAGGAGTCTGAGCCGGTGATGATTTTGAGGCCCATTCCGACCATACGGCGACTGTCTTCCATGCTCCATTCGTAGCTCTGCCACATGTGGTCGAGCTTTTGCTGTTCCTGTTTGGTGAGGCTGCGGTCGCGTTTCTTCTCTTCCAAGGCCCAGGGGGTGGAGCGTTGAACGTGCAGTGTGGGGTTCACATAAGCGCCCTGTTTGGCGATACGCTCGGCAATTTTCTCGCTGAAACGGTTAGTGCCGTCGGGCTGACGGAACATGCAGTGGATAATCATGTCTATACCGGCGTCGAGGGCGTTGGTGATGCCGGTTTCGGACGAACAATGGGCAGCGGTGAGTTTGCCCAGGTCATGGGCGGTCCGGGTGAGCGCGGTGAGTTCGTCCACGTTGAAGGACGGCAGGAGCGGATAGGAGGTGGCGGTCGTCCCGCCGGTTGCGGTGACTTTGATGTAGTCGGCGCCGTCTTTAATCAAACGTCGAACCATGCCGCGAATCTCGTTCTCGCCGGTAACCTGGCCTCCAAAGAACCACATGTGGCCGCCGATGATGGAGACGGGCCAGCCGCAGAGTACGGTGCGGGGCGCCTGGGTGATGCCGGCATTAACGGCGTCGCGAAGCCGGAGCATGGTGTAGGCCTTGGGGCCGTTCTCGCGGATGGTGGTGACGCCGGTGAACAGGCTGGCGCGAGCGTTGCGGGCGGATTGCAGGGCGAGGATTTCGTCGGGGATGTCGGCGAGCGAGTCGCCGGGACGACCGTCGCCGAAGCCGTTGTGGTGGGTATGGCAGTCCACCATCCCGGGCATGAGGGTTTTGCCGGGGTAATCGAGCACTTCGACTGATGCGCCTTCGGGGGCCTGCACGGAGGAGGCTGGGCCTGCGGCGACGATTTTGTTGTCCTTTGCTAGGACGGCTCCGTTGGGAATGACTTTGTCCGAGACGCCGTCTATGAGACGGCCAGCTTTGATGAGCAGGAAGGTGTCGGGTGAGGCGGTGTTAGCTGGCATCGGACTTGTTCTCACTTATATTCCACTACCAAGGACTATGTTGCACATGATTGGTGTCATTTAGATCCAAGGTATGAAATTGCCTTAATGAGTTCCAAATTGCCGGATTTCGCGTGTTTTTGTAAATCTTCAAGGTCTTGATCCAATCTAAATTGGGCTGCTCGCTTTGCTACGCCCGTTTCTGTTCGTGCCCGTTCTCCTAGTCCACTCGCCGATTTTTCCACATATCGTCTAGCACTAACTGCAGCATCAATATAGGATTTTATACTGGAGCACAGGCTTTCGTGTCCACGGCGTGCTTCGCCTGAAATTGGTGACGGTAGCTGGACAAGTTTTTGAAGAGTTTTGCGAAGTTCTGGTTCAGCATCCATCGCGGAATGTGCTAAAGGTGGATTCGAGAATGCGGTTTCATCGAAAGTTGCAAGTAACGGCTTGACCTGCTCCAAAATGAGCCAAACCGTCTCTGCCCATTCTTCGTCTGCATCAGTGTCCGAATCCTGATCCACAGATGTTTCTTGTCCGAGCTTTGGCGGGTTGGCAAGGCGCACTTGCTCCAGTCTTTCCGCAAAGCCAGTCCCTATGGGCATAAAGCCAAGAGCGAATTTGCCTTGAGCCAGAACGACGTCTATCACCCGGTACGCCAGTATGTTGCCTAAAAGCCCAGAGCGTTCCCGTATTTCCCGTAACTCGGTAGCAGGGATGCTGATCTGCCTGGAACCGGCAGCGTGACCTCTTTGAAGCACAAAGGCGTCGTTGGTGACGATGTAGAGGGTATTTCGCCATCTAGATAACGCGGGGAAGGCACCAATTACGCCCAGAACGAAGGTGAAGATTCCGAGGAACCACTGCCCAAAAGAGAAGAAGGCGACGCCAGCGATGCCCCAGGGGATAACCCAAAGAAGCCAGGCTACAGGTGATTGTTTGGATACCAGAGTGCCTTCGGGGAAGCCGTGTTGTTCTGCGTTGCCGGACGTACGCTTGATCATGTCTACACCGAGCTTAAGATGTGGCGCTCACATACGATTCGCGAGCGCGCTCAGTATATCAGCTTCGTTCGCTGAGGGCTCCGGTAAGGCGTTCGTTTTCGAGTTTCAGGCTTTCTATCTCAACTTCGGCTTCTTCAATGCGTTCAAACAGCTTGAGGACGACTTCGACTCCTGCAAGATTGACACCCATGTCGTCAACAAGTGTGCGTATCTGACGCACACGTTCGACGTCGTTGGCGGAGAAGACTCGCTGGTTGCCGGGCGTGCGAGAGGGTTCGATGAGGCCGATGCGCTCGTAATAGCGGAGGGTTTGTGTCTGCACGCCGACCATGCGCGCGGCGACGCTGATGACGAATACGGGCTGGTCCTGGTCGAAGATTTCGTCGAAGTGCATCGCCTACCTCCGTTCCGACCGCAGTTTTTTGTATTTCTCAATCAATTTGCCCTCTTCATCAGTGAGGTCGTCGGGCATGAGGGGCCGGACGATGGCGTAGAACTCGCCACGCTGGGCAGGGGCGTTGCGCTTGGGCATGCCCTGTCCAGCCAGGCGGATGCGCTGGCCGTTGCGCGCGCCCTGGGGGATTTTCAGCATGATTTTGCCGGTCATGGTTTTGAGTTCGACTTCGCCGCCGAGAATGGCGTCCTCAAACGGTACGTCAACGTCCACGTACAGGTCGTCGCCCTTGCGGGTGAAGCGGTCGTGAGCGGTCACGGTGACCTTCAAGTACAGGTCAGGGCCGTTTTCCAGCGCGAGGTGAACGGTTGAGCCGGTATCAATGCCTTTGGGTATGGTGACCTCGATGCGACGGTCGCGACCCTCGGTGAAGACGGTGACGAGGCGTTTGGTGCCGGTGAAGGCTTCTTCAAGGGTGATGTCAGCGGCGACTTCGGTGCGGCTACGCAGGCGGGTTGCGGTGGCGTCACGCACCTTGCGACCGAAACCGCCGAACAGGTCGCCGATGTCTTCAAAGGGCTTGAAGCCGACGCCGCCACGACCGGAGTCGAAGGTCCATGAGAAGGGACCGCTCCGGCCTGCGGCTTGCTGTTGTGCTTCTATCTGGTCGGCGTGCTTCCACTGCTCGCCATACTTGTCGTACTTACGGCGCTTTTCAGGGTCGGACAGCACTTCGTAGGCTTCGTTTATCTGCTTGAACTTGCGCTCGGCTTCCTCGTCACCGGGGTTCAGGTCGGGATGGTGTTGGCGCGCCAGCTTGCGGAAGGCCTGCCGGACATCCTTTTCGGTAGCGGTCCTCGGAACGCCAAGTATTTCGTAGTAACTAATCGCCATGCCTTATCCTACTTCAGATAGTAATAAACATATGTATTCTAGCATACCTAACCAAAATATCTTACTATTAGTAATTTTTACTGTAAGTATATTCTTGATACAACTACTATAAGTTTATGTAGTACATTTGCCTAAAGGCCAGATGAGGTTATCGCGATGATGTTTGGCCGTTATGATCCGTTTAGAGAACTTCGCAGAATGGACGACACATGTAAATCACCTGTAGCAAGGCTTCGGCTACCAGAAGCATAACGGCACGACCAAGTCGTGGACCCTGCCGATTGACAGTAAAGACTGGCAAGACTGCATAACGCCAAGCGACTGCAAGTTCTGAAAGAAGCGTCTGTTCGGACGCCTCTTTCTATTGGGGATGGTTTACAACGGAACCTAAGAAAAGATGCTGCTATATAATGACCTTCTCTGTCTGTAGAGGCTGAAAGGAACAGCATGCGCGTCTATACCAAGACCGGCGACACAGGTACAACACGGCTGCTTTTCGGAGGCAGGGTCTCGAAAACGGACCCCCGCTGCGAAGCGTACGGCACGGTGGACGAAGCCATTTCGGCGCTGGGGCTGGCACGACCACTCTGTAACGATACATGGGTCAAAGAAACGATTTTACGCGTGCAGCACGAGCTGTTTACGGTTGGCTCGGAGTTGGCGACGGACGCCAAGCAATACAAACATTTTACGGACAATTTCCGTGCAATCTCTAGCCAACACGTCGAGCAATTGGAAAAGGACATAGACCAGATTGACGAGGAGATAGAATTGCCTCCGTCGTTCATTGTGCCGGGAGCTTCGGCCGGTTCGGGCACTCTGGATATGGCACGGACGATACTGCGCAGAGCCGAACGACGCATAGTGGACATCAATGACAAGGGGCTGGTCGCCAATCCCGAGGTGCTTCGATACGTGAACCGACTTTCGGACTTGCTGTTTATGCTGGCACGCTATGAGGACCGCGCAATGCCGTTCGAATTAACTACCGGCCGGAAGTCCTAACATAGCCATCATGTCCAATAATATCGTGATCGTTGACTATCAAGCAGGAAACCTCCGAAGTGTTCAGAAGGCCATGGAAAGGTTCGGAGCAGCGCCGAGTATCAGCTCCGACGCAGATGAAATCCGTGCGGCAGATGGGTTGGTATTCCCCGGACAGGGTGCGTGCGACTCGGCGATGCGGCACATACGCGAACGAGGCCTGGAAGAACCCATCAAGGCGTTCATCGAAAGCGGCAGGCCATTTTTAGGCGTATGCCTCGGACTTCAGCTACTGCTAGAGGGCTCAGACGAGGGTGATGAGCCGGGTCTGGGCGTCCTGAAGGGCTGGGTGCGACGCTTGCCCGACGGGCAGAAGATACCCCACATGGGGTGGAATCAGGTACGACTTCGCATGTCGCACCCTGTTTTGGATGGTATCCCTGATAACTCAGAGTTCTATTTCGTACATAGTTATTATGCAGACCCTGTGGACCCGTCAGTCGTAGCCGGAACAACCGAGTACGGCATCGAATTTTGCAGCGTAGCCGCGCGAGATAGCGTGATTGCGGTGCAGTTCCACCCGGAGAAGAGCGGCGATTTGGGTCTCAAAATCTACGAGAATTTCATCCGGCTGGTGTCGCTCGCTGGCGTAGGGCGATGATGGAGGTCATCCCTGCCATTGATTTGCTGGGCGGTAAGTGCGTCCGGCTTTATCAGGGCGATTATGCCAGGGAAACAGTGTATTCCGAGGCTCCCGAATCGGTCGCCGTTCAATGGGTCAAGCAAGGTGCAACGAGACTGCATGTGGTTGACCTTGACGGGGCAAAGGCGGGCAAGCCGACCAATCTCGCTGCGATACGCGCCATCGTGAAGGCCGTTGAGGTTCCGGTGCAGCTTGGAGGAGGCATCCGAACGCTCGACACTGCCAAGAGCGCGATAGATATGGGCATCGAGCGCGTCATCCTGGGCACCATAGCAATCGAGCAGCCAGCCTTGGTTGAGGAGTTGTGTCGCATATTGGGCACGGAACACATTATCGTGGGCGTGGATGCCAAAGACGGATATGTCGCGGTGAGAGGGTGGACGGAAGGCAGCGAGACGACTGCGCTAGACCTAGCCCGGAATATGGCGACGGCCGGGGTCACTCGCATCATGTACACGGATGTATCTCGGGACGGAACTCTGACCGAACCCAATTTTGAAGGCGTTGAAGAGTTGGTGCAAAAGTCCCGCTTAAAGGTTCTAGCTGCCGGAGGAATCGCGGCTTCACATCATCTCGTAAAGCTAGCCCAGATTGGCGCTGATGCGGCCATCGTGGGCAAAGCCTTGTATACTGGGAACATCGACCTAAAAACGGCGCTGTATGAGGTCGGCGCGATTTC
>JAQBWG010000059.1 GCA_027625225.1 Chloroflexota bacterium
GTACATCTCGTCCACCGTCATCACGGCGAGCAGTTCGTTCTTCGGACTACGCAACGCGACGTCCGCACCCAATCGCACATCGGGGCCGGGGTCGGCAGGTAGCGTTACAGGCATGGGAAACAACGCGCCCGATTCGAGACGCATCTCATCAAGCACACGCTGGTGGTCTGCTTTGCCCATGAACCTGTCCAGCGGCGAGAAGGCGCCGACGGCCAGAAGTTCCAAATCGCACATCGCTCGGGGTGAAAGCTGTATGGAAGGCAACTTGCTGGCATATGCCTTCACGCTTTCCTGTTCGCTTTGCGGTACCAGCAAATCAACGAGAGTACCGCCGTAAGGTGAAATAACTTCCTGTGCTTTGACCATTGTGTCCGATGTCCTTTCGTTCCCCGCACGCCCTGATAGAACACGCGTGGCTATTGTGAATTACTGGCTTAAATGCCGTTCTTGAAAGTGAAAGACCGGGGGCAGATTCGTTACGCCTTGACCTCGGCCTTTTTGTTATTTCCATTAGATTGTGGGCCCATGTGGATGCCGCACTCCTTGGGCATTCCGCGTTCCCACCACCAGCGTCCGGCGCGCTCGTCCTCGCCGGGCCGGATGGCCCGCGTGCATGGTGCGCAACCGATGCTGGTATACCCCTTGTCGTACAGCGAATTGTAGGGAACGTCGTATTCACGGATGTATTCCCATACCTGCTTGGAATCCCAGTCCGCGAGAGGATTGATCTTCACGATGCCTCCGTGGGTCTCGTCAATCTCAATCTTGCGGACGTTCTTCCGGGTAGAACTCTGTGTGCGCATCAGTCCGGTTACCCACGCATCCAGGTCCTTGAGCACGCGGTTCAACGGGTTCACTTTCCGCATCTCGCAGCAGAGCAACCGCAGCGAATAGCTCCGATAGAAGGGATTGATGCCGTGCTTGGCAACCATCGCAGCCAGGTCGTCCTGGTCTGGCGAGTACACCTCGATAGCCATGCCATAGCGGTCTCGGGCCTGGTCAATCACCTCGTACGTCTCCTGAGGTAGCCGGCCCGTATCTATCGTGAACACCCGGGCGCTCGGGTCCACCTTGTGCGCCATGTCCAGGATAGCCATGCCGCCTGACTGAAGGCTCGTGCATATCGCCGCCCGCCCGCCGAAACGGTCGAACGTCCACCGGAGCAGCTCTTCCGGAGTCTTGTCCTCGAACTCATCCGCCAGCTTCTGAACTTCTTCGGCTGTGGGGATAAGCTTGCTAGTTCGTTTTTTTTCTGTTTGTACCATTCCGGTTGCCTCTACTCCGGGCCAAAATAAAAGCCCCTCAGGTCTGGGACTTGAGGGGCAATCTCTTACCAATCGTTTTAGGACAGCGCGCTACACCTGCACACGGTATGCAGGAGTCTTGGACGCTGTCCAAGCCCCTATACTCAAAGTGCAACAGGAGCAAACCTGGCTGTTGGCGACGAATTTCACAAACATCATCACACTCATTCTAGTTTGGCACTGGAGAGGGTGTCAAGGTAAACCTATCTGCCGGAAGCACGTCCCTGTGCTATAATTCGCGTCCGGCCTGGGGCGCCTTGTTTCTATACCAGCAACGTCTGAGGCACACTGCGTGCGGCGCATCAGAATCGAGAGGAACTACAACGATGTCCCTGTTCGAAGACCTCAAAATCCTGAGTGGAAATGCTCACCCCGAACTCGCCAAAGACATCTGCGCATATCTTGGCGTAACCCTTGGCCGTTCGGAAGCTTTCAAGTTCAGTAACGACAACACGTTCGTACGCGTCCTTGAGAACATCCGCGAAAAAGACGTCTTTATCATCCAGCCCATAAGCACGCCCGTAAACGACAACCTTATGGAATTGCTTATCATGATTGACGCCGCCAAACGCGCATCCGCCGGTCGCATCACCGCCGTCATCCCCCACTACGCCTATGGCCGAACCGACAAGAAAGACCAGCCCCGTGTGGCCATCACCGCCCGGCTCGTCGCCGATTTCATCTCTGTGGCGGGGGCCGACCGGGTGCTCACAGTAGACCTCCACGCAGGCCAAATCCAGGGGTTCTTTAACATCCCTGTGGACGAACTTACCGCTGCTCCCATCATATCCGGCTATTTTCAAAAACTGGCCGGCAAAGACCTCGTCGTTGTCGCCACCGACGTAGGCGACGCTAAGCGCGCCCGCGACATGGCCCGCCTACTCGACGCCCCCATCGCGATCATCGAAAAGCAGCGCCTGGGCAATCAGGACAAGGTTCGAGCGGCCAACCTCATCGGCAACGTCGAGGGGAAAAAGGCGTTGGCCATAGACGACGAAATCGGTACCGGCGGCACCATCGTCGCGGCCGTGAACGCCCTCGCCGAGCACGGCGCCGCCGAGATTTACTGCGCTGCCACGCACGGGCTTTTGAACGGCGATGCCGCCGAGAAACTCAAAGCGACCAAACTGAAGGAACTTGTCGTCACCGACACCGTTCCCATTTCCAAAGAAAAACGTTCCGACCGCGTCAAAGTGCTGTCTGTCGCGTCGCTACTTGGGGAAGCCATTCATCGCATCCACAGCGGCCTTTCCGTGGGCGCGATGTTCGACATGTAGGCACTCACCTTTTCCCTTCCCGCAACGTTTCATCAGATGAGGGCCCTACCTAGGCTGTTATAATCGTTCCATAGTCACACCTGCACGTCTGCAGAGATAAGAACAACTATGCTCAAGTCCATTGCAAAACTCCTCGGCGGCTCCAACGACAAGGTCATCAAAGACCTGCAGCGCGACGTGGACGACATCAACGCCATTGAGCCCGAGTTCCAAGCCCTCAGCGACGAACAACTCAAGGCCAAGACTCAGGAGTTCAAATCGCGCCTGAATAGTGGAGAAGCACCGGACGACCTTTTGCCGGAAGCGTTCGCCACCGTTCGCGAAGCCGCAAAACGCGTCATCGGTATGCGCCACTTCGACGTCCAACTCATGGGCGGCATCATTCTGCACGAAGGCAAAATCGCCGAGATGCGCACCGGTGAGGGTAAAACCCTCGTCGCTACGCTACCCACCTACCTGAACGCCCTTACCGGCAAAGGCGTGCACGTCATCACCGTCAACGACTACCTCGCCCGCCGTGACGCCCAGTGGATGGGTGCCGTCTACGACTTCCTGGGGCTCTCCACCGGCATCCTCCAGCACGACGGCGCATTTATGTACAACCCCGACCTTGTGCAAAACGAAGAGGCCGACAGCAACGAAGCCCAGAAACCGCAGCCGGGGTTTGAGAAACTCTCGCCCGCCAAACGGCACGAAGCCTACCGGGCAGACATCACCTACGGCACAAACAACGAGTACGGCTTCGACTACCTCCGAGACAACATGGTTGTGGACGCCTCGCAGCGCGTGCAAAAAGACCGTACGTACGCCATCGTTGACGAGGTGGACAACATCCTCATTGACGAAGCTCGCACGCCGCTTATCATCAGCGGCCCTGCCCAAGAATCGCCGCAGGACTACGTCCGCTTCGCCCGCCTTGTACCTATGCTCAAAGAAGGCGAAGACTACACCATAGACCTCAAACACAAGAGTATCGCCCTTACCACCGACGGCACCGCGCGCGTCGAAAGCGCACTCAAAGTCAAAAACCTGTACGACGTCTCGAACTACGGCCTCGTCCAGTTTCTCGATAACGCCCTCAAGGCCAACATCATCTTCCATCGGGACAGTGACTACGTCGTCAAAGACGGCGAAGTCATCATCGTGGACGAATTTACCGGTCGTCTCATGCCCGGCCGCCGCTTCTCCGAAGGCCTGCACCAGGCCCTCGAAGCCAAGGAAGGCGTGAAGGTTCAACGTGAATCCATCACCTACGCCACCATCACCCTCCAGAACTACTTCCGCCTCTACGAGAAACTGGGCGGTATGACCGGAACGGCGCTGACCGAGGCCGAAGAGTTCTGGAAGATTTACAAGCTGGACGTCGTCGAAGTCCCCACCAACAAGCCGATGGTTCGCGACGACCGCCGCGACCACATCTACATGAACACCAAAGGGAAGTGGAAGGCCGTTGCAGATGAGATAGAAGAACTGCAAAAGACGGGCCAGCCTACCCTCGTCGGCACCACCGACATCGCCAAATCCGAGCATCTGAGCGAACTTCTCAATCGGCGCGGCGTGCGGCACGAAGTCCTCAACGCCAAGAATCACGCCCGTGAAGCTCACATCGTCGCCCAGGCCGGTCGCCTCGGCGCAGTCACCGTAGCCACTAACATGGCCGGTCGCGGCACCGACATCATCCTCGGCGGCAGTCCCGACCTCGCGGCCTCCAAGGAAGAGTGGCAGAAGGAACACGACAAAGTCCTCGAACTCGGCGGCCTGCATATAATCGGCACCGAGCGCCACGAAGCCCGACGCGTGGACAACCAGCTCCGCGGTCGCGCCGGACGTCAGGGCGACCCCGGCTCATCCCGGTTCTATATGGCCCTCGACGACGACCTCGTCAAGCGGTTCGGCGGCGAGCGTATCCAGTCGGTCATGAGTTGGACCGGCATTGACGAAAACACCGCCATCGAAAACGGCATGATTTCCAAGTCCATCGAAAGCGCGCAGGTAAAGGTCGAAGCCTTCCATTTCGATATGCGCAAGCACCTCGTGGACTACGACGACATCGTGAACAAGCACCGCGACGTCATCTACAGCGAGCGCAACAAGGTACTCAGCGGTGCCGACCTAAAAGCCAACGTCGAATCCATGATTGAAAAAGAGTTGCTCCAGACCCTCGGCAACTACGTAACCGGCGCGCCCGAAAACTGGGACACCGAAACCATGGTGAAGGAACTGGGTACCATCTTGTCCCTTCCGCCCGAACTCTCCGACCCTGACGGACTTGCTGAAATGTCCGCCGAGGAAATTGAGGAAGACTTACTTGCTCACGCCACAGCCCTATATGAAGAGCGCGAAGCTAAATTCGGCTCCGAACTCACCCGCACCATCGAGCGCCAGGTCATGCTCCGCGTCATTGACTCTCACTGGGTGCAGCACCTCACATCTATGGAAAACCTCCGCACCGGAATCGGCCTCCACGCCTACGGACAGCGCGACCCCCTCGTCGCCTACAAAACGGAAGGCCACAAGCAGTTCCAGGAACTCCTCGGCCGCATCCAGCACGACATCGCCTACACCATCTACAACATCCAGGTGAACCCCGGAGCTAAGTCGGCGCAAAACGCCCCTGCCCAACCCAACGGCGGCCCGAACGGCGCTCCCCGCATGGCGGCAGGCAAGGGTTCTGCCGTGAAAATCGGTGGAGAAAGCGTCATGGCCAAAGTGGTCGGTGACCGGAACAAAGAAGCCGTCGCTGCCGGCGGCAGGAAAATCGGACGCAACGAACTGTGCCCCTGCGGCAGCAACAAGAAGTACAAACGCTGCCACGGCGCCGCCAGCTAATTTCACCATGAATAATGCCCAGGTCGCCGAAGTCTTCGAAAACATCGCCGACCTGCTGGCGATGAAAGGCGAGCAGGCCTTCACCGTCCGCGCTTACCAGCGTGTCGCCCGCACCATCAGCCACCTGCCGACAGAACTCGAGCAAATGCTCCACGAAGGCAAAAACCTCCAGGATATCGAAGGCATCGGCGCAGCCATTTCCAAGAAAATCACCGAGCTCGTACAGAACGACAAAATGCCCTTCTACGAAGAGCTTAAGTCCGAATTCCCGCCCGGCATTATAGACATCGTCCGCCTGTCCGGCGTCGGCCCCAAGACCACCGCACGCCTCTGGAAAGGCCTCGGCATAGAAACCCTGGACGCCCTCGAAGCCGCCGCCAAAGACGGCCGCGTAGCCGCCATGCCACGCATGGGCGTCAAGGCCGCCGAAAAGATACTCCGCGGCATCGAGGCCGCTCGCCAGACCAGCGACCGCATGCCCATCTCCCGCGCCGCACGCGCCGCCGAGCGCATCGCTGCCTCACTCATCGACGGCTGTCCCGGCCTGCGCCGCATAGCCATCGCTGGAAGCCTGCGCCGTTACGAAGAGACCATTGGCAACATAGACCTCGTCGCCAGCACCGACGACCCCTCCCAACTCTTGGACACGTTCGAACAACTCCCCAACGTCACTGAGCGTCTCGAACGCACTGACGCCTCGGCAGCAGTTCTCCTCAGTGAAGGCATCCGTGCCGATGTCCGCATCGCCGGGAAAAAGACCTTCGGCTCCGCCTTCCAGTACTACACCGGCAGCAAAGCCCACAACGAAGCGCTCATCGTCTGGGCAGGGAAAAGGGGCATCGCCGTACCCGCCCCCGACAGCACAGACGGCTTTGCGGACGAAGAATCTCTCTATCTGGCGCTCAGTCTTCAGTTCATCCCACCCGAACTACGCGTCGGAGACCGTGAAATCGAAGCCGCATCCAAAAACGAAATCCCCACCCTCGTCGAAGTCGCTGACATCAAAGGTGACCTCCACGACCACACCCACTGGTCTGACGGCCGCGACTCTATGGAAGACATGGTCAAGACGGCCAAAGACCGTGGCCTCCAGTACATCGCCATCACCGACCACTCCGTCGGCCGCGGCATCGCCAATGGCCTTAGCATCGAGCGCCTCGCTCAGCACGGCCAGCAGGTTCGTGAGGTCGAAGAATCGGTCGGCGGCATACGTGTGCTGCGCGGCACCGAGATGGACATCCGTGCCGACGGTTCTCTCGATTACGAAGACGAAGTTCTCGAAAAGCTCGACTGGGTCATCGGTTCCATCCATTCCGCCATGGATCAGGACGAAGCCAAGATGACCGAGCGTATCATCAAGGCCATACACAGCCCCCACGTGGACGTCATCGGCCATCTCACCACCCGTCTTATCGGCGAACGCGCGCCCATCCGCGCCGATTTCGAGGCCATCTTCCGAGCCGCCGCTGACACCGGCACCGCGCTGGAAATCAACGCCTCACCCGAACGCCTCGACCTCAAGGACACCCACATCGCCCGCGCCCGCGAGTTGGGCGTCCCCCTCGTCATCAGCACCGACTCCCACACCACCGAATCCCTCGACAACACCCGCTTCGGTGTAGCCAGCGCCCGCCGCGGCTGGTGCACCGCCGCCAATATCCTCAACACTTTACCCGTGGACGATTTCCTCGCCTATCTAAAACTACCCAAATCCCAGCGCATCAAAGCTTTCCGGAACTATGGACGCTAACGGCAGCAAGCCCGCAGATACGCATCAGGAAGTTCTCGACGAGTTCCGCAAGGCCGTCGAGGGCGGCCAACTCTGGCCCGAAGCCCTTATGGATGCCATGTCCGCCTGGCCCCTGGCCGAAGAAGTCTACCGCCGCAAACGCTACAACTACTTCATCGCCGGCCAGGCCTTCGACTGGCTCCTGCTCGCAGAACGCATCCTGCACGCTACGAACGGCCTCGTGCCCGCCGAAGAGCAGGAAGCCCTCGTCCTGTACGGCACTTTCCCACCCGATTTTGACGAAGGCCGGCTCAAAGAACGGCTGGGAGTGGAAAAGCACAGTGGCTATCTCAACTACTTCTACGGCGTCACAGTAGAAGAGGCTCTACAGCTAGCCGTCGAAGAACACGCCAACAAGCGCTTCATCAGCAACGGCATTCGCTACCGCATAGACCTCACCGACGAAGCATTCAAAACAATCTATGGCGGGCCTGTGGAAGAGATGCTGGAGAAGTTCCGCGAAGCCACCCACACGCCACGACGCCAAAAAATCGCGCTACGCGAATCGAAAGAGTTCACCTACTGGCTGTTCAAATACCGCGTGAAGAAAGCCGACCCCGCCCGTCTCGCCTCCGACACCAAACGCGGCCTCGACCAGCTACAAAAGATGCGCGACGCCCGCTCCCGCCGCCGCAAATCAACCTGGTCTTTTAAGACCTAGTTCGTATCAAATCTAAACTTCTTCGATCGTCGTCTTGAACACTTAAACACAACCCGGGGTTGCTACACGCTAGCGTGTCCCGGGGTGCAGGGCGAACCCTGCTAGCCCAACCGCTCCAGTAGCTCCCGTATGCGCGTTCGCCTGTCCTCCACCGTCTCCAGTCTGTCGCGCTCCCGCTCTACCACCTCCGCCGGCGCCTTGTCCGTGAACTGAGCATCGCCCAACTGCCGGTTCAACCGCTCCGCCTGCTTGTCCTGCTCGGAAAGCTCGTCGCGTAGTCGCGTAATCTCTTGTTGAATATCCCCCAATCCCGCCAGCGGCACCACCACCGTCCCGTACTGCAGCACGATGGCCGCCTGATCCGCCGCCGAGTACGCCGCCGCCCCGTCCGTTTCCACCGCGAACGGCTCCACCTGCGCCAGCATTCCGATGACGCCTGCTTCCGCCCCCATCACCTCTGCGAGCGTCTGTGTATGTAAGGTCGCCTGAATCTTCTGCGACGGCTGAATCCGGAACTCCGCACGCACGTTCCGCACCGCCCGCACCAGCTCCACCACCGCGCCTATCTCGGTCTCCGCCGTCTCGTCCACCATCGCCGCGTCCGCCTGCGGATACTTCGCGATCATCAGCGCTTCCGACCGTTTGGCGCTCTTCGGCGCCCGTTCCATCAGCCGCTGCCACACCTCTTCCGTCACGAACGGCATGAACGGATGCAACAGCCTCAGCACCCGCTCCAGCACGTACGCCAGCACCGGCAGCGGCGACTCCTCCGCGCCCGACCGTAACCGCACCTTCGCCATCTCGATATACCAGTCGCAGTACTCGCCCCACAGGAAGTCGTGGACGACCCGCTGGGCCTCGCCGAAGTCGAACGCCTCCATTGCCGCGTTCACTTGTCCCGTCACCCGGCTCAGCCTGCTCAGAATCCAACGGTCTTCCCGATGCGACGGCTTCGGCGTCTTCGTCCAGTCGCCGATATCCTCCACATCGTCCATGTTCATCATCACGAACCGTGCCGAGTTCCACAGCTTGTTGGCGAAATTCCGGCTCGCCTCCAGGCGCTTCTCGTTCAGGCGCATATTGTTCCCCGGCGACGTCCCCGTCGTCAGTGCAAACCGCAACGCATCCGCCCCGTACTGGTCAACCAGAGTCAGCGGGTCCATCACGTTGCCCTTGGTCTTGCTCATCTTCACGCCCTGCGGGTCGAGCACCAGCCCGTGTAGGTACACCGTCTTGAACGGCACGTCCCCCATGTTCTCCATCCCCAGCATAATCATCCG
>JAQBWG010000060.1 GCA_027625225.1 Chloroflexota bacterium
GTCAGACGTATCGCCGCTATCTTCGGTTCCGGCTTTATCTACACCCTCTCCCTCGCCATTCTTTACCGCGCCCTCAAGTCGTCCGAAGCCTCCCGCGTCTTCCCCATCTACCACACCGCGCCCATCTTCGTCGCCATCATCGCCGTCCTTTTTCTGGGCGAGGTTCTCAGCTTCGGACAGTGGGGAGCCATCGTGGTCACCGTCGGCGGCGCCGTCCTCATCTCCGTCGAGCGCGCCATCGGAGGGAAGGGCGTTCGGATTGGCCGGGCCATCCTGATCCTCCTCCTCGCTGCCGCCATGGCTGCTGTCGGCCAGGCGCTGGCAGGCTATGCGCTGGAAGAAATCTCCCCGTACACCGGATTCTGGGCTCAGCGTTTCGGCGCACTCTCAATCGTCATCCTCTTCTTCCGCAAGAGTACCTTTAAGGAGATGGTCGTCACCGCCAGGAACCCCGTCGGTATGGGAGTCATTATCCTTACCGAGGCCGTCATCATGCCCATCGGCCACCTGTTTTTCTTGCAGGCGTTCCAGGAGGGCGACGTCGCCCTCGTCGCCACCGTCTACGCCACCGTGCCTATCTGGGTCTTCGTCATCAGCAGCGTCCTCAGCCTGCCCTGGTTCAACATCATGCAGGAACAGATAGGCCGCGGCGCCATCGTGCAAAAAGGCATCGCTACCGTTATGGTTGTCATCGGCATCGTCGGCATCAACCTGCTGTAGCGACGCAAAGTCCAAGCTATGTCCCAAAAGGAGGCTCCCATGCTTCTCGAAGGAAAGAAAGCCCTCGTCACCGGATCTCGTCGCGGCATCGGTCGCGCCATCGCCGTCCTGCTCGCGTCTGAAGGCGCCGACGTCGGCGTGAACGACATCGAACGCGATGCAGCCGCGGAAGACACCCTTGACATGGTAAAAGCGGAGGGCCGCAAAGCAACGTGGCACCAGGCCGACATCGCGAAAGTGGACTCCGTCAACGCCATGATTGCCGACTTCGTGAAGCAGCACGGTCGCATAGACATCATGGTAAACAACGCCGTCGCCACCATTGAAAAGACGTTTCTCGACGTCACCGAGGCCGACTGGGACTTCGAGGTCGGCAACGCCCTCAAGGGCTACTTCTTCTCCAGCCAGGCCGCCGCTAAACAGATGGTCAAGCAGGGCGGGGGAGGGCGCATCGTCAGCATCAGCAGCGTCCAGGCCCACCGCTCCTGGCCCGAAAAACTCGTCTACGGCGTGTGCAAGAAGGGCGTCGAACGTATGACCCTGGGCATGGCCTACGAGCTTGCCGGACACAACATCAACGTCAACGCCGTCGCTCCCGGCTACATCGACAGCCGCCTGCTTCCGCCCGAACGCGAGCACGAACGCGGCAAGACCGATTACACCGATGCTGCCGTGCCCTGGATACCCAAGCGCCGCCTCGGCGAGCCCGAGGATATCGCCAAGGCCGTGCTGTTCTTTGCATCGCCCCTTGGCGAATACGCCAACGGCCAGACGCTCATCGTGGACGGCGGCTTCCTCACCGGCGGCACGCCCGTCCCCTAGAGAGTCTCTACCTTTCTATCCAGGTATTGCCGAAGAAAGGGATGGATTTCACCTCGAAGAACTGCAAATCTGCACGGGCAGGGACGATGGGGAAATGCACCCCGAACAGAAGTGAAGTCACCTTCTCATAGCGTTGCCGCTGAATCTCTTCCACGATGGCAAATCTCTCCGCGGCGTCTTCTTCGCGGGCATAATCCATTTGCAGCGCCTGCAGTTCTTCGTCGTCGATGATGAAGCCCAGAGTGCCGGAGATGAGATGGTCTTGGATGGGATTCCCGCAGCACCAGTGCGAATACCAGTCCGTCGCGGCACTATACGAATCCAGGTCTCCGAACATCGTCACAACCGTCGCCCAGTCGAGGCTCGGCATCTCTGCGACGATGCCCAGACTTTCCATAGACTCCTTTAACACCGACCCCAGCTCCGTGATACTCGCGTAATCCGTTGGATTCAGGATAACCGCCGTCTCTCCGCTATACCCCGATTCCGCCATCAACCGCCTCGCGGTGTCGATGTCGTTTACGTTGTAGCCGATTTCAATCACAGAGCCATCGGCTAGCGTAACGTCATATCGCTCACCCGCGGACGTTTCCAGGTTCGTACCGCACCAGTAGACCGCAGAGCAGGTTATCCACACGTCCTGTGGCCCGATCGCGAGCATAAACTCTTCCACATCGATTGCCGTCTGTATCGCTTGACGTGCTCGCAGCGAATTGAACGGCGCGATTTGCGGATTCAAATACGCGTTCGAACGGTTTCCTGGAGCATAGCGAACAACTTGAAGGTCAGGGTTTGTGACTAGACGCTCGTAGTAGTCCAACGTCACCACGTCCACCACATCCCAAACGCCCGATTCCAGTCCGCTGACTTGCGTCTCCTCGTCCAAGACTTCAAGCCACGTGAGCGTATCCAGATAGGATATCGTCCTCCCCGAATGAACACCGGCCACCGCCGTCTCCTCGCGCGATACATAGTCGCCCCATCGCAACAGCACCACCCGGTCGCCTTCCACCCACCGCAGCAGCCTGTATGCCCCCGTGCCAATGGTTTCGGGCACCGGTTCAGCCCACGACCTGTTCGCGTCGCCTGCGCGCATCATGGGCATCAGTCCGTGTACCTGTCCGAATATTGGGATTAAAGCGCCCAGCGGCTCAGTCAACCGAAACCTGAATGTATCGTCATCGATGATGGTGACTGTCTCGCTGAAGCTCCCCGTGAAGTTTCGGAGCATCGTCGCCCCCGGGGTGCCACCTTCGCGCCAGCGAAAGATGGAGCGGGCCGCGTCGATCGACTCGAACGCACTGCCGTCGTGAAACGTCATCTGGCGTAGGCTGAACGTGTATTCCATACCGTCCGACGACACACTCCAGTTGTCCACCGCCCGGGGCTTCACCTCGAAATTCTCGTCCCAGCCGAAAAGCGACTCGTATATGTGACTGGCAACAGCGTTCACGACATAGAACAACGAGAACACCGGGTCCAACGTCGCAATGCTACCCTGGGAGACGATACGCAGTGCCCCACCGTACTTCGACGGCGTCCGGGTCGATGTCACTGTCGTTGCTACCACGGTTTGTGTCGATAGCTTAGTCACAGCTACCACAACCACGGTCGGAGTGGCGGTAGCCGTATTCACGGGCTGTGTCGGCGGCTCGGGTGTCGAAGTCTCGGTAACGAATACAACCACCGGTTGTGATTCCTTGGATTCTGACCCGACGGCGTCTCCCCCGGACCTCGCCAGAAGCACAGCACCGACAACGATGCCGCCCACTATGAGAGCGATTGACAGCAGTCCCACTACAAGTAAAAAGGTTTCGTTACTTTTCACGCCTGTTCACACCTTATGTAGAAGGTCAGCGAATACTACCACCATTTCTTGACGCACCACGTTTGCGACCTCATATGACCTTATCTACCTGCGGTGGTATCATTTCCTTTGAGAGAGATTACACAACTCCTCACGGAGCGTATCCACATATGTACAAACGTGTTCTGGTCACCCTCGACGGTTCCCCCCTCGCCGAACAGGCCTTGCCGTATGCCCGGCTCCTGAGCAAGGGTCTGGGCATACCCCTGGTGCTTTTCCGTGCCTACAACCCCATGCCCGACATGGCCTATCCGCCGTCCGGCGCCGCCTGGGACCGCATCAGCGACATGATGCGCGACGAAGCCGCGGGCTACCTTACCCGGCAAGCCAAGCTGCTTAGGAACGGGGACGTTGACGCCACCACTGCGATGGAAGCCGGCAATCCCACCGACGAAATCATTCAGGAAGCGGAGCGCCAGCGCACCACACTGGTAGTCATGACCACTCACGGACGCTCCGGTGTCGCTCGCGGCATCCTCGGCAGCGTTGCCACACGGGTCGTCAACGCGGGCAACATCCCCGTCTTCCTCGTAAAGGCAAAGGATAAGCCAGCCTCAGCGAACTCCATCACGCTCGATACTATCCTCGTCGCCCTCGACGGCTCGCCCCTCGCCGAGCAAGCGCTGCCCCACGTCAACACGCTCGCAAAATCCCTCGACCTTAACGTCGTCCTGCTCAACATCCACGAGCAGATGCACGTCGAAGTAGACTTCATCGGCCGCAGCAAATCCCCCAACGAAAAGTCGTTCCGGGAGTACGAAGCGAAGGCCGCGGAGTATCTTGAAAAGCTCGCAACCAAAGTGAAAGGGCAGGGCGTTACCAAAGTCGAGCAGCGCATCGAGCACGGCCAGCCCGCCGACGTCTTTGCCGACATCGCCCGCGATCTCCCCAACAGCTTCATCGCCATCACCACCCACGGGCGCTCCGGACTCGGACGCTGGATTATGGGCAGCGTCGCCGACCGTGTCGTTCGCGAGGCCAACGTCCCCGTATTGATGACGCGGGTAAAGAAATAGTCCGTTAGGTCGCGGTCAGCCCCCCGCCGTGAACCCGCCGTCCACCACGAATGCCTGGCCCGTGATGTTCATCGCGTCGTCCGACGCCAGGAACGCCGCCATCTTGCCGATGTCCCGCGGCGTCTGCTCCCGTTTCAACGGCGTCGTATCCGCCACCACCTTATCGAACAGCTCGCGCTGACTCAGCCCGTGCAGCGCCGCATTCACTCCCGACCGCGACTGCCGCTGCGAGATGCGCTCCCACATCGGCGTCCACAGCAGCCCCGGGCATATCGCGTTCACATTGATGCTGTGCGGCCCCAGTTGAATCGCCACGCTCTTCGTATAGCTCACCACCGCCGCCTTCGACGCGTTGTAGTGCGGATAGTCGGGTCCGCCGCGTAGCGCCGCGATGGACGCGATGTTTATCACCTTGCCTGACTTGCGCTTCTTCATGTGCACAGCCGCCGCGTCGGTCGCCATCACCAGCCCCCGCACATTCACGTCGAACGTGTACGTCCAGTCCTCCTGCGTATTCTCGTCGCGGTCCCACCATTGCGGCCCGCCGATAACGCCCGCATCGTTCACCAGAATGTCCACCTGTCCCCACGCGTCCACCACCTTCGCAACCATCTCATCCACAGACGCCTGGTTCGTCACATCCACCCGAATCGCCAGCGTCGCCACCCCCGTCTTCGCCACATCGGCAGCCACCTGCTCCGTGCCCTCAACGTTCCGGTCGGCTACCGCCACCTTCGCGCCCTGTTCAGCCAGCGCCAGACAGATGCCCCTGCCGATGCCGCTCGCGCCGCCCGTTACCAGTGCAGTCTTATTCTTCAAATCGCCGAGCATTTTTCTGTCTCCATCCTTAAAATATCTATAGCTTCTTTACCATCCGGATCATCGTCTCGCCGTCCACGAAGTACCCCGGAACCTCTTCCACTTCCCTGTACCCGCGGCTGGCATAGAACGCCCGCCCACCTGCATTGGGCTTATGCGTCTCCAGCGTCGTCCGGTCGCAGCCCCGTGACCGCGCGTCCTCTTCGAGACGCCCCAGCAACTCGTTCGCGATACCCCTGCGGCGATGACCGTCGTGCACCCCCAGCGAATACAACCGCCCCACCTTCACCGACTTCTTCCACAGCATAATCGCCCAGCCAATGACCTCCCCGTCCTCCTCCATCACGTAGTTCGTCGCCTTCGCCTTCGTCAGCAGATGCCGAAGTTGGCTGCGTGTATAGCGGTACTGGTCGAACACCGTATCCTCCAGGTACGTCAGCACATCCAGGTCTTTAATCGTCGCCTTTCGCAGCTTCATGCCTACCTCTTTCTCGCGTGCATCAAGACATGGGGACTATAATAGACCTGAGCCGGTTACGAAAACACCCCACCGGCCAACCATTTCAGACACAGGAGATTCCCATCACCACAGAAACCAAACGCGAAAAACAGGTAGCCGTCCTCATCGACTTCGAAAACGTCGGGTTCGGCTCCATCCAGTGGCTCTTCGACCAGACATCCGACCTCGGCCGCATCATCGTCCGCCGCGCCTACGCCGACTGGACGACCGCCACCAGCAAGCGCAACCAGCTCCTCGAGTTCGGAATCGAGCCCATCCAGCTCTTCCACTCCTCCAGCAACAGCAAAAACGCCTCCGACATCCGCCTCGCCATCGACGCCATCGACCTTCTCCACCGCAGCGCCGTGGACATCTTCGTCATCGTGTCGTCGGACACCGACTTCGTCCCCCTCGTCAGCAGGCTCCGTTCCGAGGGCAAGGTCGTCATCGGCGCCGGACGCAAGGCCACCACCTCGCGCACCCTCGTCATATCCTGCGACCGCTTCTATTACCTCGACGACGACGAAAAGAAGCCGCAAACACCCCGGGCGACCACCAGAACCAGCACCTCTACCCCCAAGGACGCATTGTTGGTTCGCGCGCTTCAGGCCGCCATGAACGACGAAGGCAAAGCCGTCGGCAGCCGTGTGCTCCAGGCTATGCAACGACTCGACCCCAGCTTCGACTATCGCGCCCTCGGCCACTCCACCTATCGCAAATACCTCGAAGCCTCGCCCGACGTCGTCGTCTCCCGTCCCAAGGACACCAGCATCAGCGACGTCCTCGTCGAATTCGCCGAAAGCGAAGAGGAGAAGCCCAAACGCAAGCCTCCCGTGCGTCGCCGCCGCGCCAGCCCCTCCCGACCACCCTCAACACCGTAGAAACTCTGCGTCGGACTGAGGCGGATAGTTCACGGCTGGAGACTACCTTTTTTCCGCTCGTGCTGAGCGTGTCGAAGCACGAGAAAACCTCGAAAGCCTGGGTGAACGCTCCGTGCCTCAAAACGCCCGTGTGATGCAAAAAGCACATGTCGTCTTGGAGCGAAGCGAAGGATCTTGGGTGGGGTAGGGCAATCAAGCCCTTCCTGTAGCATAATCAGACCATGAACAAATCCCGGCAGGCCTTCTACATCTTCATCACTGGCATCGTCCTGGTGGGATTCGCCCAACTCATCCTCTACGCCAACTGGCCCTGGAAGCCGACGCATGAGCAGGTCGTCGCTATTTCCTGGACGTCAACAGTCCTCACTGGCGTCGTCATAGCGGGGCTTTTGGGATGGATATTCTGGGGCGCAAAGGGACGCATGCAGTGGCTCTGGGTAGGTGCAATCGGACTGCTGGTACTGAACTACGCCGGACTCACATTCCTGTCCCTCGGCGTCATCCTCGTCCCGCTCGCCATCCTCATCATCGCCCTTGCCGTCCTCGGCCCGTTCCTCAAGCCGCTGTTCGGCAGAAAGAAATCGCAGCACAAGATGCTGAAGCACTAAATAGACTTATTCTCGGCGTTAAATCCATCTATAAGTGCGTTAACTTGTACTCTAAGTCCCTCTAATTCCCGTACGATTCGTTCACGGTCAGTATATTGTGTGCGGGATAGTCGTTTTTCTAAAGTGACGGGGACGTAATTGAACGCCTTCATGTATTCCTCTAATCGTCTGATTCTCTCTTCAATATCGGAAACTCCTCGGCTTAAGGGTGACTTTGCAGCTCCACTCACCATTCATTCTGCAAATAATCGTCTCCCCTTTGAATCATCGCAAGGTTGACAAGCCATCACCATATTTCCAACGACTGTCTCTCCATCTTCACGAATAGGAATGAGGTGATCCCATCTGTGTACTTGCTTATCGCCACAGAATGCGCAAGAAGGTTGTGGCTCGTATGCAGCAAACCATTCAGCTACCTGTTTCATTTCATCATGCCTAAATTGTCGTCGTCCTAGACATTCTCGTAGTGAGCGTTCACTGATATAAGAGAATCCATAAGCAGGTGTGATTTTCACAGGCACTCGAGGAAAACCTTTAGTATTCATTAGAGTGTTGCTCCTAGATTGTGTTCAAGCCAAGCTTATTAACGAGTAAGGGCCTGACGATGCTGTCGTCAGGCCCTTACTCTAACAGGACATTATTACTATGATGTGGTTGCTATTGCGACGTAACCCGCACCTTATGCTTATCGCGGTCCAGCCGGTGCCGTTCGTCGTTGTTGAGGATACGTTTGCGCAGCCGGATGTTCTTCGGCGTCACCTCCACCACCTCGTCCTCGGCGATGAAGTCCAGACACTCCTCCAGGCTCATCCGCACCGGCGGCGTCAGCTTGATGCTCATGTCCGACGACGACGACCGCACATTCGTCAACTGCTTCATCTTGCACACGTTGACCACGATATCGTCCTCGCGGGTATAGCTTCCCACCACCATCCCTTCGTATACCGGCGTGCTCGCATCCACGAACGTCGAGCCGCGTTGCTGTGCGTTGTTCAGCCCGTATATCACCGCCGTACCCGTCTCCGCCGCCACCAGCACCCCGTTGCGGGTGGACTCCAACATCCCCTGATGTGGTTCGTACCCGATGAACTCGGTGTTGATGACCCCGTTACCGCGCGTTGCCTTCAGGAAAAAGCTGCGGAACCCGATAAGTCCGCGCGTCGGAATCTTGAACTCTATCCGTACCTCACCCTGGCCGTTATTGTGCATGTCCTGCATCTGGGCCAGCCGTGAGGAAAGCTCCTCCGTCAGCGCCCCGATGACCGTATCGTCAATATCCAGCGTCAGCTTCTCGTACGGCTCTACTTTGACATCGTCCACCAGCTTCACGATGGCTTGCGGCTTCGACACTTGGAACTCGTACCCCTCGCGCCGCATCGTCTCCACCAGAATCGCTAGGTGCAGCTCGCCGCGTCCCGAAACCAGCAGCACGTCCGGGCTGTCCGTATCCGCCACCCGCAAACCCACGTTTGTCTTCAATTCGGAGTACAGACGCGCGCGCAACTGCCGCGATGTCACGAACTTTCCGTCCTGACCCGCGAACGGCGACGTATTCACACCGAACGTCATCTGCACCGTCGGCTCGCCGATGTCGATGGCGGGAAGCGCCTCCGGCTGACTCGCCGACGCCAGCGTATCGCTGATGGCGATGTCCTCCGCGCCCGATAGATTGATGGCCACGATTTCGCCCGCCTCCGCCTCGTCGACCTCCTTGCGGCCCAATCCTTCGAATACATATACCTTCGCGACCTTATACGGCTGTACCTCGCCGTCGCGCGAAATACGCACAACTGAATCGTTCGTGTGGACTCTGCCCCGACCGATGCGGCCGATGCCGATATGGCCGAGGTGCGCGTCGTACGTCCGTGCGGCAACCAGCATCTGGAAGCCGCCCTCCGGGTC
>JAQBWG010000061.1 GCA_027625225.1 Chloroflexota bacterium
CGCCAGCGGAGCCAGATACAAATCCGTAGACCCCTGGAAACGGGTGATAATCTTCGCCAGGTCCTCGGCCTTGTCAATCGTCGTCATATCTACCAGCGGGTAACTGTGGAAGTGCACCATGCTCACCCGGCAACCCCGCTTCATCATATGGAACGCCGCCACCGGCGAATCTATCCCGCCCGACATCATCGCCGCCACGTGTCCGCTCACCCCCACCGGAAGCCCGCCGTACCCCGGATACGTCTCGAAGTACACCAATATCTCTTTGTGCAGAACGTCTACCGAAATCTCAAGCTCAGGGTTACCCAGATTGACCCGCGCCCCCGACAGCTCCTGCACGAACGCTCCCAGCCGCCTGTTCATCTCGTCCGACTTCACCGGAAACTTCTTGCTCGCCCGGTGCGCGGAAATCCTGAACGACCCGAACGTCCTCTGCGACACCTGTTCGCCTATCAACTCCTGCACCGCGTCCAAATCGAGCGGCAGCCGGTACACCCGGAAATACTTCGCGATGCCCATCGTATCCTGCACCCGCTGGCTCACCACCGGCCACAGCGCCTCGTCCTCCACTTCCACGCCAATGTACTCCGCGCCGTGCCACACCTTCCGGCCTTTCAAATCGCGCGTCGCATTCTTCACGTTGTCCACCAGATGCTGGACGAACCACGGCCGGTTCTTCTTCTTCAGCGCCAATTCGTGATAGCGGATAGCGACATCCATCAGGACATCCCTCCGGCATCATTCGAGGCAACATCAAGCAGTAGCTGGCTGCACAACGAACCTTTAGATGCCCCATCTGAGACATCATCTGGACTACCCCATTTCCAGTCTATATACAACGTCGTGGCCGATTTCAAAATGTGCCCGGGCATCATTATCTCTCCCGATTCCGTCCACGCCTCGTACAGATTCATCTCCAAAACATATCCCTCCCGCACCTGTCTCCCATGCGCCAAACGCCCTCCCATCCGCAACTCGGTCCCCAACTTCTCCGCACCGATACGCCGCACCGCATTTTCGGCAACCTCTCCGTCCCGCAACGAAGCCGCCGGCAGCCCCCACACACCGGGCAGCTCCGCATCGTCCAGCGGTCGCCGCACCACCAACAGCGTCTCCGGCATGCCATCGCGGCGCACGGCCAACGCGACCGAGTGCTTGGTCTTTTTTTGTGTCTGGGAAGTAGTATTCATAAGAGCTCAGCCCCAGTATACGCCAGTCTACAAAGCCGCGGGCGGCTCGTCCTTCAGTCCCGAGCCGGTGATGGGCACCAGCACCGCGCTCTTCGAATCGAGCACGCCCTGCTGCACCAAGGCGACGATACCCGCGAACGCCGCCGCTGACGTCGGCTCGGCGTATACGCCCTCCTGCTCGGCCAGCTCTCTTTGCCAGTGAACGATGTCTTCGTCTTCGACGGCGACGCCGCTGCCGCCACTGTTCTTCAGCACGCGCACCATCTCGTTTTTGCGCGGCGGGGCGACCGACGAGATGCCGCCTGCGATTGTCTTTTTACCCGACGGCGTCCACTGCTCGCCCCTATGCGCGGCGACGACGCCCATCGCCGCCATCGACTGCACGGCATGCAGCTTGGGCACAGCTTTGAGTTGCTCGGCCTGCACAAGTTCATTGAAGCCCTTGTAGGAGCCTATGAACAACGAGCCGTTGCCCACGGGCATAACCACATGCACGGGCAGCGATTCGCCGAGTTGCATCGCCGCTTCGATGGCGAACAGCTTCGTCCCCTCGATGAAGTAGGGGCTGAGGTTGTGCGAAGCGTAGGGGAAGCCGTGCTCTTTCTGGAACGCCTCGGCGGCTTCGGTGGCGGCTTCGCGCGGACCGGGAATGGCGTGCAGCGTCGCGCCGTAAACGCGTATCTGGGCCAGCTTCGCCGCTGGTGCGGTCGCCGGTGCGAAGATGTGCCCGGTAATGCCCGCCCGCGCGCAGTACGCAGAGGCCGACGCACCGGCGTTGCCCGACGAGTCCTCGACCAGTTCGGTCACGCCATGCTCCCGCATGACGCCTATCATCACCGCCGTGCCACGGTCTTTGAACGAGCCGGTGGGGTTGGCGTACTCCAGCTTGGCGAAGATTGCACCCACACCTAGCGATCTGGCGATGCGGGGCAGTTCGATAACCGGCGTGTTGCCCTCACCCAGCGTCAGCGCTTTATCGGGGTCATGCAGAGGCGAAAGGCCGACGTCCTTGTCGCTGTAAGCGACTTCTAGAGGCGCAGAGCACTTGCGGCAGGCGAGCGTGTACACGTCCGCGTCGTGCGATTCGTGGCATTCGGTACAGGCGAGGTGGTAGTGAGACATACGCCTATTCTAGACGTATTGACGGGCCTTATGCAGCCTTGAGAGGGCTGGAGAGGCGTTCAAACTTGCGCTTCCAGAACCAGCGGTAGACGAGCATGATGAACCAGGGGATGACATCGCCCATGCTCTTCTTCTCTTCTTCCGTGGCTACCGACAGCACCCAGGGGAGGAGCAAGGCCAGGTCGCTGAAGGAGGTTTCTTTGGCGCCTTGTCTTTCGACCTTCTTCATTTCCTTAATAGTCATACAGAGCATGGCACAGGGCAGCAAGCTCTTATCTTCCTCGTCGCCAAGATGCCCGTCCATATACTCTTTGAGCGTGTGGAACTTGGCGGCTGTTTCATCTCTTTTCTGGGTGAACTCAGCGTCTGTGGCCTGCGCCAGCTCTTCCAAGGCGCCACCAGCTTCCCGCATGAACGTCGTGAGCTGCCGGTGCTGTTCGGCCAGACGGGCCTGATCCTCGGCGAACTCAGGCCGTTTCGCGGTCAGCATGGGGCAAATCACCGCGTCCTCTCCTTTGTGGTGTAGTTCTACGGCGCGCTGGACGAAGTCGTACCAGTCCACCAGCCGCTTCACGCGCTCCTGGCCGGAGAACGTAAGGGCCGGAACAACCTCGTTAAAGGCGTTCACCTCCACACGGATGGCCCTGTGGATGAGGTAAACCATGTCCAGGTCGCTGCGTTGAACCAGTCGATCGGCCGTTGCCATCTTCCACGTCCTTAATCTCAGGGTTGCTCGGCGAGGCGTATTGTACACATACGAGACCCAGGGTGTTTCCCGTGTGGCGGGCGTGGTATCATCCGCCACGATTCCGTATCTAAACGCAAAGGAACCCGAATGGCCGCTACAGCGACTCAAGAGCCCAAGATTACCGACCCGGACGCCGTCGTATTCCGCTTCGACGGCGAGCAGACCACGCCCGCCGACGTCATCGCCAATATGCAGAAATACCAGGAAGAACAGGGGTACGAGCAGGACACCTACTCGCTCGGCGGCACCGTCGAGGCGCTGGAGAAGAAGGCCGCCGAGGTGCTGGGCACCGAGGCCGCCATGTTCGTGCCCACCGGCACGCTCGCAAACCACCTTGCCGTACGCAGGCACTGCGGCACCAAGGGCCGCGCGGTGATTCAGGAACAGGCACATCTTTTCGTGGACAGCGGCGACACCGTCCAGCGGCTGAGTGGCATCAACATGATTCCGTTGGCCGAGGGCAGGGTGTACTTCACCGCCGACGAACTCCGTGCCGCCTACAAGCGGTCGGTCACCAGCCGCGTGATGAATCCCATCGGCTGCGTCATCGTGGAGACGCCGGTACGCAGGCAGGGCGGGCAGATCGTCCCCTTCGAGGAGCTAAAAGCCATCACCGACTTCTGCCGCGAGGAGGGCATCCCCTCGCACCTCGACGGCTCGCGGCTGTTCATGATGACCGCCGCCACCGGCATCCCGCCGCGCGACTACGCGGCACTGTTCGACACCACCTACTTTTCGCTGTACAAATACTTCGGCGCGCCGTTCGGGGCCATTCTCGGCGGCACGTCCAAGTTCGTCGAGGGGCTGTACCACGACCGCCGCATGTTCGGCAGTGGCCTGCCCACCACGACGCTGGTCGCCGGACTCGCCTTACAGGGCATGGACGGCTTCGAGGAGCGATTCACCGCCGCGCTGCGCAAGGCGATGGACCTGTTCGACGGCTTGAACCAGCTTGAGGCGGTATCCATCCAGCCGTTCGAGCACTACTCCAACATCTTCCCCATGAAACTGGCGCAGGGTATCGACGCCAACGACTTCGCCGCGCGGCTGAAGAAGCGCTCGGTGTTCGTTTTCCCCGAGGAAGAGGCGTTCGGGGACAGCACCCTGCTTCACGTGAACACGACGATCATGCGACGCCCGAACGAGGACATCGTGGGCGTATTTGAAGAAGCACTAAGCTAATCCTGATTCGAAAAACTAAGTGCTAACGTATCAAGGGGGGGTATCTCACTTGAATGGTGAAGAACAAGAACCTTCTTCCATCTTAGAGAAGATGCCTCCAAGAATTCGCGCTTTTTTGAACCATCTCATCGGTTTAGTGATTTGGCTCTTCATCTCTTGTCTCTTCGGTGTACCTGCTGGTCTGATTACCGCGATTTACCTTGGTTCTATCGCCCCCCTCTCTGATGAATACCCTTACTATTTGTTCCTCAGTGGTATATTTGCGGTTGCCCTTATGGTCGGGCTATTGGGTTATTTTCTGTCACCTGCTAACGCCTTCTCAAAGACTTTTTCTCAGACTCGAAACTCACGTAAGCAAATGTCTCTTTCAGAGGTTTTTCAAACTTCTAAGGAATGGATACGAAACAATCAGCTGAAGGCAGTTACATATTCCGCACTGGCACTTCTAGCTATTGGGGGCATCCTTGGCTTGTGGGTCTTTATTCGTACGGAATCCTCAGAACTTGCCACATCTGCAAATACTCATTTTCGAATATTGAAGGTCGTCTCACATGATCAAGACATGAGTTTTGATGAACGGGCCTTGAAAATAGAACTCGAACGCGCTTATCAGCGAATATCACAGGAATGGGCAAACATTTCGGCAGAGGTGATTCAGGTACACATCTATCCCGACCAAGAGTCATTTTTACGGGCAACTGGCCTAGGGAAACATACCGCAGGAGCAACATCATGTGCGGGAAATGCTGCGAACATTCATGTGTATTTAGAAGATTCTCCCAATGACTCTGGACTTCGAGTTGACCCCGAAACAGCCCGACATGAGACTGCTCATGCAGTTATGTGCCAAGTATTGGGTTCAACAGTTACATCTCAAATTCCGGACTGGATTCATGAAGGATACGCCCGCTTGGCACAATATGGTGCTTGGTCAGACTGGTATAGCAAATCATCAAACCGATTAAGAGTATGGCTTGGTCGTTCGGGAATATTGTCCGGGGAACGTTTTTGTTCTTTTGATGTTCCATTACGCGATGAATCTTCGGATATCGGATTTTTCTACGCCACAGCTTGGGAATTCGTTCGCTGGCTTGATGGACAAGAAGGAGACAGCTTCGCGATGCGAATTAACAATGCATTTGAGGAAACAGAGCATCCTGAACAGGCCATTTCTATTGCATTGGGACAATCATGTGAGACTTCTTTCGATGATTGGTTGAAGACCTTCGAAGGTGGCCCACAGCGTATCGATTAGACTAGCGCGTGTTCATATCCGCAGGTAGTTCCAAATATCTATGGTAAAGTTCACCGCGTCCTATCGAACTTCATTAATTATGTGAATTAACTAAGGAGAAACAGCACATGGACATCGTCGGATATTCGGACAAGATAAGCGTCCTGCCCGGGGACACCATCAGCTTCATGGTCAGCTCCGTCAAGCCCAAGTACAGAGCGGACATCGTGCGCCTTATCCACGGCGACGACAACCCCAAAGGGCCGGGCTTCAAGGAAAAGGCGGTCAAGACGTCCGCATCCGGCGAGTACAAGGGCCGCAAGCAAACCCTGCCCCTCGGCTCCTACGGCATCGTCGACCACACTCCCCTGCTGCATCCCGCAGCCGGATTCACCATCGCCATGTGGGTCATGCCGACCACGCCGGGACAGGGCGAGCAGGCGCTGCTGACCAAGGGCAACGCCTACGGACTGTACCTGGACAAGAAGGGCGCTGTCACGCTGCGTCTGGGCGGCAGCAAGGGCGAATCGGTGTCCACCGGCAAGCCTCTTCGCAAGGAGTGGTACTTCGTCGCCGCGACATACGATGCGGGGACAAACGCCGTCACGCTCACCCAGCAGCCCATACGGCCCGGCCCCAAAGACCCGTCTGTCGCAACCGTCTCCAAAAAGGTCACCGGCAAGGCGGGGACGAACACCGAACCGGTGGTCATCGCCGCGTCCCGCAACGCGCGGGGCAAGACGGACGACCACTTCAACGGCCGCATCGACCGTCCGCGCATCTTCAGCCGCGCGCTGAGCGCAGGCGAGGTCGAGGCGCTGTCCCGCGGGGCCGACGCCCTGGCCTACCGCGACGTGCTGGTGGCCGCGTGGGACTTCTCGCTCGACATCACCACCGACCAGATAACCGATGCCGGCCCCAACTGGCTGCACGGCTGGGTGGTGAACATGCCCGCGAGGGCCATCCCCGGCTACAACCACACCGGACAAGACCCCGACTGGAAGCAGGTGCCACAGGAGTACGGCGCCATCCACTTCCACGACGACGACCTGGACGACGCGGGTTGGGAGGTGGACTTCGAGCTGAAGGTGCCCGCCAACCTTAAGAGCGGCGTCTACGCTGCCAAGCTCACGTCGGGCAAGGCGGAAGACTACATCCCCTTCTTCGTCCGGCCCGCGCCGGGCAAAGAGGCCAAGATAGCCTTCCTCGTGCCCACCAACAGCTACATCGCCTACGCTAACGAGCACGTGATGAACATGCCCATCGTGCTGGAACTGCAAAAGAACATGGGCGTCACGCCGCCGCCCTGGCCCGTCTCCATACAGGACAAGTACGTGGTCAAGGAGCGACTGAACAGCCTGTACGACTACCACTCCGACGGCAGCTACGTGCACTACTCGTCGCGGCTGCGTCCCATCGCCAACATGCGGCCCAAGTACCACATGCAGGCGCTGGAGAACGGGAAGGGCTCGCCGCACCAGTTCAACGCCGACATGCACCTGGTGGACTGGATGGAGGCGCAGAAGTACGATTACGACGTGGTGACGGACGAAGACCTGCACTACGAGGGCCTGCCCGTCATCGCGCCCTACAACGTCATCGTGACCGGAAGCCATCCGGAGTACTGGTCGCGGGAGATGCTGCAGGCCATGGAGGTCTACCTGGCGAACGGCGGCAGGCTGATGTACCTGGGCGGCAACGGCTTCTACTGGGTGACGTCCTACCCCGAGGGCAAGCCGCACGTCATCGAGGTGCGCAAGTCGCACGGCACGGGCACCAACCAGGTGGACGCGGGAGAGTGGTACCTCTCGACTACCGGCGAGCTGGGCGGCATCTGGCGCAACAGCGGCTTCATCCCCCAGAAGATGCTGGGCGTGGGCTTCGCCGCGCAGGGCATCGACAAGAACTCGCCTTACAAGCGGCTGAAGGACAGTCACGACCCGCGCGCGGCGTTCATCTTCAAGGGCATCGGCAAGAACGAGAAGATCGGCGACTTCCCCTCGCTGGTGATGGAGCACGGAGCGGGGGGCTTCGCGCCGACCACGCGCTGGGCACCCCTGCGCACGCGCTCATCATGGCGGTGGCCGACGAATTCTCGGACGCCTACCAGCACGTGCGCGAGGAGAACGTGTCCACGAGCGGCGCGGCAGGCGGTACGCAGAGCCCGTACGTGCGCGGCGACATGGTGTTCTTCGAGACGCCCAACGGCGGCGGTGTGTTCTCTGCTAGCTCCATCGCCTGGTGCGGCTCGCTGTCCTATAACAAGTACGACAACACCGTGTCCAAGGTCACCGGCAACGTGCTGACGCCGTTCGCGGACGACAAACCGCTGTAGGCTCGCCAAAGATGGCAAAATCAGCCGTCCAGGAGATTCAACCGTCCGACACGGAAGCGCTGCGGCGCTTCATGGCGCTGGAGCGCAAGTGGCTGGGCGGCTACCCGCTGTTCTACTCCGGGCCGGACGAGGACGTGGTTACCCAGCTGTCTGGCAAGTCGGCGTTCGCCGCCGACTTACGCTACGCACTATTCGTCACCTCGGACGGCGAACGCGACGTGGCCCGCTGTGCGGCTATCGTCAACTCGCGCTACCAGAAAGCAAAGGGCGAAGCCGTCGGCTTCATCGGCTACTTCGCGGCGCTCCCCGGCTGCGATGACCACGTAGCGGCCCTGCTCCAGCGAGCCGAGGCGTGGCTGTCGGAGAACGGCACAACGATGGTCATGGCGCCGTACAACGCCTCCGAGTTCCTCGGCTCGCCCGTCCTACGCACCGAGGCGTTCGACGAAGACCTGCCGTTCGTGTGGCATCCGCCCTATTACAAGGGCTATCTCGCTCAGTCCGGCTACCGGGCCACCCGCCCCATGATGATTTTCGAGGCCGAACTCACGTCCCCCGCCTATCGCGATGTAGCCCAGCGGGCGCTCGGCAACCGACACGTACGGGTGCGCAGCGTGGACAAAGACAACTGGGACGCCGACATCGAGACGTTCCGCGTGCTGTACAACGAGACGATGCGGGACGAGTGGGAGTCGTGTCCGGTCACCACCGAGCAGTTCCGCGAGTTCTTCGACCCCATGAAGCCCTTCTACGACACGCGCCAGCTGCTCATCGCCGAAGTGGACGGCAAGCCCGCAGGCCTGTGCTGGGGCATGCCCGACTGGACGCCGCTGGTGCGGTCGCTGGAAGGCAAGAGCGGCACAGAGTGGGAAGACAGCTTCCGACGCGGCGCGGACAGCTACTCACGGGCCGGGCTTATCGTGGTCGGTGTGCTGCCACAGTACCGCGGCAAGGGCGTGGGTCAGACGCTCACCGCCAAGCTGTTCCAACGCTACGAAGAGGTTGGCCTGGACAGGGCTTCCTACCACATCGTCAACGCCGACAACGCCGCGTCGTGCAAACTCGCCGAGTCGTTCGGTGCCACCGGCCGCGTCTACTACCACGGCTATGAGAAGCGGCTCGCCTAGCCCTCTCCGTCCGACGCCTCGCTGCCCGCAGGCAGTTCCGGCTTGAGTCCCGGACGCAGCAGCAGGTCGTACACGAACGCGCCCACCGGCCCGCCCACCAGCGGCCCCACGATGTACACCCAGAAGCCCGAC
>JAQBWG010000062.1 GCA_027625225.1 Chloroflexota bacterium
CGGTCGGTGGAGACGGCGCGGCTGAGGGTTTGAGTGACCGGCTCCTGGCCGACGACCTCCTCAAGCCGTCTGGGTCGCCATTTTCTGTAAAGTACTTCACTCATCGTATTCTCAGCATAGCGGTTAAGAGCCTGGCCTGCTCAGCTTCCATCACGGTTCGCTCTTGGGCCTGTTCGTGATCGTGTCCCAGCAGATGCAGGATGCCATGGGCCAGCAGAAATGCCAGTTCATCGTAGGGCGTCTTGTTCTGGGCTTTTGCCTGGCGTACCGTCTGGGGATATGAAATCACTATCTCGCCTATGCCTTCCGCTTCGCCCGGCGGCAGAACGAATTCGGTGTCCTGCGTCCACTGGGATGGCTTTGGTCCGTCCCCATAATAGTCTCCCTGATGTTGAAAAGAAAATGAAAGCACGTCGGTGGTCTTATCAAGGCCGCGATGGTATTTGTTGAGTTCGCGAACGGTTTCGTCGTCGGCGATAATTACCGACATCTTGGTGGGCGATTGAGGCAGAATCTCGGCCAGTGCGCGACGCGTGAGGGTACGTACTTTTTGAGATGGAATATCGCTTTTGTAGGTGTCGAACACATGGATGTGTATGTTGTGCAGAGTTGGAGTCATGAAAAATCCAGTCGGGGTGGTTAGAAATCGCGCTGCCATTATAATTCGACTTGACCAAGAGAATCAGCCTAGAGTTTGAGATGGCGAAAAAGAGTAAACAACTTATCGTTTCCGTTATTGGAGCATCGAGGGCGTCGCCTGAGGTGATGGCCCTCGCTCAAGAGGTGGGCCAAGAACTGGCGCGACGCGAGGTTGCGGTGGTTTGCGGTGGCTTGTCGGGGGTGATGGAGGCGGTGTGCAAGGGGGCGAAGAGCGCCGGTGGTACGACCATTGGTATTCTGCCGGGTCACAATCCCAACGATGCGAACCGGTATGTGGACATCCCGATTCCTACCGGCATGGGCTATGCGCGAAACGCGATTGTGGTCAAGGTGGGCAGGGCGGTGATTGCCATCGGAGGGGCGTACGGGACGCTTTCGGAGATTGGACACGCGCTGGCGGAGGGGACGCCGGTTATAGGTTTGCAGACGTGGAAGACGGTTCGAGGCGGGAAGACCGACCCGGGCATTATCGTAACGAGTACGCCGAAAGAGGCCGTGGAGCGAGCGCTAGCCGAGGTGAGCCGCCGAGATGGTGCTTGGCAGCCTTCGTTCAGGAGTGAGCCGTTGTGACGAGCATCAGCCGAGTCATTGCAAGAGAGGTTTTGGATTCGCGGGGTAATCCGACGGTGGAGGCCGAGGTTCGGTTGTCGGACGGCTCGGTTGGGTCGGCTATCGTGCCGTCGGGTGCGAGCACGGGCAGCAGGGAGGCGGTTGAGCTGCGGGACGGGGATGCGAAACGGTATGGTGGGAAGGGTGTCCTAAAAGCCGTTGAGAATGTCCAAAAAGTCATCGCTCCGGTTCTCGAAGGGCGTGATTTGCCAGAGCAGTCCGAACTTGATAGACGGCTGGTCGAGTTGGATGGCACCGAGAACAAATCGCGGCTGGGGGCCAATGCGACGCTGGCGGTGTCGCTGGCGTATGCGCATGCGGTGGCGGCATCACGGAAAGTGGAGCTGTATCGCTATTTCAACGACGGGTCGAAATTGGTTCTGCCAGTGCCGATGTTGAACATCCTCAACGGAGGTAAACATGCGCCGGGTGGTGTGGATGTGCAGGAGTTTATGGTGATGCCGGCCGGCTTCGACAGCTTTCGGGAGGCTCTGCGGGCCGGGGCAGAGGTCTACACGACATTGGGGAAATTGCTTTCACAGGCTGGCCACAGAACTCTGATTGGCGATGAGGGCGGTTTTGCGCCATTGTTGAAGTCAAATGAGGAAGCTATCGGTCTGATTGTCAGGGCGGTTGAAAAAGCAGGATACAGGCCGGGTGAACAGTGCTTCATTGCGCTGGACGCAGCGGCTACGGAATTCCGGGAAAAAGACGGACGATACTCGTTTGCCAGCGAAGGCAGGATGCTCGATTCGTCCGAATTGGTAGCGTTATACGAAAGCTGGGTCAAGCGTTACCCCATCGTAAGTATCGAAGATGGGCTAGGTGAGGACGATTGGGACGGTTGGGTTGAGATGACCAGGGTGCTTGGAAGTTCGGTCCAGCTTGTTGGGGACGACCTGTTGGTCACCAACGCCAGCCTCGTGCAGCGGGCTATTGACCGGAAGGCTGCCAATGCGGTGCTGCTTAAGGTTAATCAAATCGGGACGGTAACCGAGACGCTGCAGGCTGTTCGACTGGCGAAAAGCGCCGGTTGGGGCACGGTAGTGAGTCATCGGTCCGGTGAGACTGAAGACACGACGATTGCCGACCTAGCGGTAGGTACGGGCGCCGGGCAAATCAAGTCGGGTGCACCTGCGAGAGGGGAGCGGACGGCGAAGTACAACCGGTTGCTTCGTATTGAGGAGCAGCTAGGTTCGGAGGCAGGGGTTGCCGGACGTGGCGTCTTGTCGCGAGGCTGAGGCGGGAGTACCCTAACACAAGGGAATCTCTTCAATTTCTACACATTCAAGGGGGATATTTTATGGCACTTCGTATGGGTATCAACGGATTCGGACGCATCGGGCGTCAGGTGTTGCGGGCATCCTTCGAGCGGCATGCCGATGAGCTTGAGATTGTAGCCATCAATGATTTGGCGGACACCCAGACCAATGCGCACATGTTCAAATATGACAGCACCTACGGCAGGTCCCCCTGGCCGGTCGAGGCGACCGAAGACAGCATTATCATCAACGGGAAGTCCATCAAGGTTCTGGCCGAGCGCGACCCGTCAAAACTCCCGTGGGGCGATTTGGGTGTTGATTTGGTAGTCGAATCCACGGGGTTCTTTACCGATGCAGCGAAGGCTGGCGGGCACATCCAGGGCGGGGCCAAGAAGGTCATCATCTCAGCACCGGCGAAGGGTGAAGACCTGACGATGGTGCTCGGTGTTAACCAGGACAAGTACGACCCCTCGAAGCATCACATAATCTCCAATGCTTCGTGTACGACGAACTGTATCGCCACTATGGTGAAGGTGATTCACGATTCGTTCGGCGTAGAACATGGTCTGATGAGTACCATCCATGCGTATACGAACGACCAGCGCATCCTCGACCAGGTGCACAGCGACCTGCGGCGCGCGCGGGCTGCGGCTGTGAACATCATCCCAACTTCCACCGGTGCAGCGAAAGCGGTCGGGCTGGTACTGCCGGACTTGAACGGCAAGATTCACGGCATGGCGTTCAGGGTGCCGACACCGACAGGTTCGGTGACCGATTTTGTCGCTACGTTGAAGCGCGATGTGTCGGCTGATGACATCAACGCGGCATACAAGAAAGCAGCAGCAGGGCCGCTTAAGGGCATCCTGGAGTATACGGAAGACCCCATCGTCAGCAGCGATATCAGGCAGAACCCGCATAGCTCCATCATTGACGGGTTATCCACAATGGTGCTGGGCGGGAACATGGTGAAGGTTGTGGGCTGGTACGACAACGAGTGGGGCTATAGCTCGCGGACGTCCGACCTAGCAGTTTTCCTTGCGAAGAAAGGGATTTAGGAGACTAGCTCTCTCTGAGTTTTCTTAACGCCTGGGCCATCGTCCTGGCAGCTTCTTCGATTTCGGGCTCAGTTACCCCGGTATAACCGAGGAGCAGCCCTTGGTGGTGCGTGGATTCGATTGCAGACCTTGAAAGAGGTTCAGCTTCAATCCCGGCTTTGGCTACCAGCTCGGATGCGAGTACGTCGTCCCAGCGTTCCGGTAGGCGTCCAATGACGTGCATCCCTGCGTCTTCCGGCTGAACGTCCAGTATCCCATCAAGATGTCGCTCTGCGGCGTTTACAAGCGCCGCCTGCCTTTGGGCATAGAGTGTCCGCATCTTCCGGATATGCCTGGTGAAGTGCCCTTCGGCGATGAACTCCGCCATCACAGATTGATGCAGCCAGGAGGAGCCGCGGTCGGTTACGGCATGGGCGGCGGTGAAGCTTTCCACGAATTCCAGCGGGACGACCATGTACCCTAGCCGAAGAGAAGGGAACATGAGCTTGCTGAAGGTGCCGATATAAATCACCCGGCCTTCGTTGTCGAGCCCTTGCAATGCGGCCAGGGGAAGGCCCTTGTAGCGGTATTCGCTGTCGTAGTCGTCTTCAAGAATCCAGGCGTCTATCTCCGAAGCCCAGTTCAATAACTCCAAACGGCGTACCAGACTCATAGTGATTCCCAGCGGATACTGGCGGGATGGGGTCACACTTATCAATTTTGCGTACGGTGCCCGCTTTCTGGCGGTGTCTACATCGAAACCTTCCTCATTAATGGGGATAGGTAAAGCCACAGCGCCTGAGCCTCGGATGGCCGCCAATGTACCTAAGTAGCCCGGGTCTTCTACACACGCCTCGTCACCGACGTTGAGCAGAATTCGTGCTGCGAGGTCGAGTGCTTGTTGGGAGCCGTTCACGATGATGACCTGCTCGGGCGTACAGCGCACTCCCCGGGTGGTCGAAAGGTAGTTCACGATTTCTTCGCGGAGGGGGATGTATCCGGCCGGGGCAGGGGATTGCAGCAGGTTGTCTACGTGGTCCCGATAGCGCCGTGATGTCATTTGCGCCCAGAGTTTGGACGGGAAGGAGTGGATGTCGGGTAAGCCGGTTTGGAATGCACGCGGCCGTTTGAAGTGGTCTCGTAATCCGAAGGATGCGCTGGCCAGGATATTCCCACGTTCAGAAAGCTTACGCCTGCTTTTGCGCGGCCGCTTTGTAGCTGGCTGAGGGTCGGAGGAAGGCTGGTGTTGAGTCCTTAGGAAGGCGTCGGGGAGGTCTTGGACTACGAACGTGCCTGCTCCGACACGGCTTTCGAGATACGCCTCGGCAACCAATTGCTCGTAGGCGGTCATTACGGTGTTACGTGACAGACCTAGTTGTTCTGACAGGTCTCGACTGGAGGGCAGGCGCGTGCCGGAGGCTACGGTTCCACTGAGGATTATGGCCCGGAGCTGGTCGTACAGTTGTTTGGTGAGCGAGTCACGAGAAGAGCCTTTGATCGCTATATCAATGAGTGGAAAAGTCATCGTCAACCCCAGAAGTCATTACGGCTTTACAGATTAAGTGGTACCATGAAATTCTATAAAATGGCTCTTGAGCGTAACCAATTATGTGCTTCACAATATAGCGAATCGGAGGTGAAAGGTCTATTCCGTTGGAGGAGACTCCCTTGATTGTCAACCTTGAAAGGCGTAGGTATAATGCCCGCGAGAGCTACAGTGGCATAGAAGCCGCTGTACAGGCTGGGAAGGTATACCAAAGCCTGAAAGGCAAATTACACGGAGGCACAGATATGGCAGTTGATATACAGGCAGAAACAGGTACCTGGAAAGTAAAAGTTGGCCTCGCCCAGATGCTGAAGGGCGGAGTCATTATGGACGTGGTCACGGCCGACCAGGCGAAGATTGCCGAGGACGCCGGAGCGTGCGCGGTGATGGCGCTGGAACGCGTGCCTTCCGACATCCGTAAAGATGGCGGCGTCGCGCGTATGTCCGACCCGACCAAAATCGAAGAGATTATCAATGCGGTCACCATTCCGGTGATGGCGAAGGCGCGAATCGGCCATTTCGTAGAGTCGCAGGTGCTTCAGGCACTCGGTGTGGACTACATTGATGAGTCTGAGGTGCTTACACCTGCCGACGAGAATAACCACATTTGGAAGCATGACTTCAAGGTGCCGTTCGTTTGCGGCTGCCGCGACCTCGGCGAAGCTCTTCGCCGCATCGGTGAAGGCGCCGCAATGATTCGCACCAAGGGCGAAGCCGGCACGGGTAACATCGTGGAGGCTGTACGGCATGCGCGAACGGTAATGGACGAGATTCGCCGCATCAAGGGCATGTCGCAAGACGAGTTGATGTCCACCGCTCGTGACCTCAAGGCTCCCTTCGAACTCATAAAAGAGATTCACCAGACAGGCAAACTTCCGGTGGTGAACTTCGCCGCCGGTGGTATCGCTACTCCCGCGGATGCTGCGTTGATGATGCAGCTTGGTGTGGACGGCGTGTTTGTCGGTTCCGGCATCTTTAAGTCTGACAACCCTGCTTTGATGGCTAACGCTATCGTAAAGGCCACGACTCATTATCAGGATCCGGGCATCATCGCCGACGTGTCGCGCGGCCTGGGTGCTGCGATGCGCGGACTCGAAGTAGCGACTATGGATGCGAAGGACCGTCTGGCGAGCAGAGGCTGGTAGTTTGCCGAAAATAGGCGTCCTGGCAGTCCAGGGAGATTTTCTCGAACACCGCCAGGCTCTTGAACGGATAGGCGTCGATGTATCCGAGGTACGGCTACCGGCTCAGCTCGACGGTTTGGACGGGCTCATCATCCCCGGAGGGGAGAGCACTACGATTGTTCAGTTGCTGGACATTTACGGGTTCCGCGATATCCTCAAGGAAAAGGCGAGCAACGGCTTAGCCATCTGGGGAACGTGTGCAGGGATGATTGTCATAGCTAATAAGCTGACAGATAAGCGCCCTGACCCCATCAAGCTCATGGACATCGAAGTAAGCCGCAATGCCTTTGGTCGGCAGGTTGACAGCTTTGAACAGGATTTAGACGTTACCGGCATGGAAGGAGACCCCTTCCATGCCGTGTTTATCCGCGCGCCGGTAGTAACGCACATGGGTAAAGATGTTGAAGCTATTGCAAAGTTGACCGATGGTAGACCAGTGGCTGTACAGCAAGGCCATCTGTTAGCTACTTCGTTTCACCCGGAGTTAACCGAGGATACGAGATTTCACGAGTACTTTGTGAGGATTGCCACCCGAGGTTCCGACTAACCCTTCATCTTTAATAGTGAAGCAATTCCAACCCGCTGATTTTATCCGCGTGGTAGGGCTGGGTCGGGCACTTCGGAGCAGCATCGTTTACACACGGGATACTATTCCTGAAAGTAGCGGTAGTATCTTCTCTCTTTTCAAAAGTTCTAATAGCGTCCCGTTTTTGAGACGTGCCGCGACAGGAACTATTGCCTCCAGAAAACTTCGTCCAACTGCAGTTGTATCTGCCCGACAATTAGCAGGTATGTTAAGTTGGGAAATAGATGTACTACAGTACATTTCAGACGGAAAGGAGGATGCTGTCGAAGCACTTGCGATGCTAAGCGACAGGGTTGCCCTGGCAAAGGGCCGGGCCATTTTTATGCGCGTTGCCTCAGAGAATGTATTCATTCGCGATGCGCGAAGGAATGGATTTTTCCCGAGTCATCATGAAACCGTATATGAACGGGTTTCTTCGGCGACGGTGTCTTCACTTGACGAAACAATTTCGATGAAGCTAGTCACTGCGGAAGATGCAATAGCCCTGTTCAGATTGTATTGTTCGTCAGTACCTTCCGAGATTCGTACCCATCAAGGGATGACGTTTGAATTATGGACATCCTCCGCTGAACCGTCAAAACGTACGACAAAAGAATGGGTTTCATATCGAGATGGTGTTGCAAGAGGATGGCTGCGGATTTTTAAACGAGGTATGGTCGGCAAGTTAGAATTGATGGTACATCCGGATGATGAATTGGAATTGACGCGGCCACTTTTGGATTTTGGGCTTTCGAGGTTGCCCGACCGTCGTAATATGTATGTACTTGTGCCGGAACACCAGATTTTACTGGCGAGGTTGGTAAGTCAGCGCGGGTTTAAGCCCAGGGGGGATTTTCTGATGCTCGCCAAGTCGTTAGCTGTACGAGAGAGGATAGAAGAGACGGCACGGTTCACGGCTGTGTCTAGATGATGGAGAAAGAAGAGTTGACAGGAATAGATGTGGACGGAGATTTACGTGTCCTCGTGGAAGTGCTTCCGGCTCATATCAAGGAGACGCTTTTTCAAAAAGAGAACCTTGGTGGGCTTTTAGAGGTTGTTATGGACTTCGGACGCCTTCCTGAAGCCCGCCTCGTTGACGAAGTGGTAATACTTTCATCTACAGAGGTACAAGAAAACGATATCGAATACGTTACTCAACGTGTCGGTATGTTCGGCGGCGATAATCGGGCGGGTATCGCGAGAACGCTTCATCGCATTTCAGCCATCCGAAACCGCAGTGGCAAGGTCGTCGGCCTTACGCTACGTGCAGGGCGTGCTGTCTACGGTACGATTCGTATTATTGAAGACTTCGTCCTGACAGGCAAGAGCACGCTGTTGTTGGGACGCCCGGGTGTAGGGAAAACTACTATGTTGCGCGAAGTGGCCAGGGTGCTGGCCGATTCGGCCGGCAAGCGTGTGGTTATCGTAGACACCTCGAATGAGATTGGCGGCGATGGAGATATACCGCACCCGGGTATTGGCAGGGCCCGTAGGATGCAGGTAGACAGTCCCGACAGACAGCATGCTGTGATGATTGAGGCGGTCGAGAATCACATGCCCGAAGTCATCATCATTGATGAGATAGGGACTGAACTCGAAGCAAGCGCTGCCCGTACTATTGCCGAGCGTGGTGTTCAGCTTGTCGCCACGGCTCATGGAAACACTCTGGAGAACCTTCTACGGAACCCCACGCTTTCCGATCTCGTGGGCGGTGTTCAATCCGTCACGCTTGGTGACGTCGAAGCACGGCGCAGAGGAACACAGAAAACAGTTCTGGAACGGCGCGCTCCTCCAACCTTTGAGGTTTTGGTGGAGATTCAGAATTGGAACAAGGTCGGAGTACACGCAAACGTAGCGGATGTAGTTGATCGGATGCTGAGAGGGATGCCAATAGCGCCTGAGATACGTGCGGTTGACGATAAAGGCAATGTTCAACGGAGTCTCTCGGCGCCGCCAGAAATCCCAACATCACCCAACGGCTCCAATGGGAGCATTCACAAGCCTTTGGAACGACAAAGACGTTCAGCCTCTTCGGCGCCTCCCCGACTCGATGTAGAGCATGTTCCAACCAAGGTCATGCGGATATTTCCATACGGGGTGAACAAAGGGAGGCTGCAGCAGGTAGTCCAATCGGCAGGCTTGCCTGTGGA
>JAQBWG010000063.1 GCA_027625225.1 Chloroflexota bacterium
GTGTCAACGATTTCTCCCATGAGAAGCTCGGTGCCAATCGATACGATTTCGGCATGCATGGGAGTAAGTCTCCGAATCTACGAAGGATTAGGCGTCGGTGTGACCCGGGTTGGCACTCCACCGTAAGGAACGTCAACGTCGAGGGCAAAGACAGCGTCTACCCATGCGGCATCGAGCAGGAGAACTGGTTGTTCTATATTGCCTTCTTCTGTTCGGGCGTAGTAGTAGTTACCATCCGGGGTTTTGCTTCCGATGCGGTAGACGATGCCGTCCTCGTACGCCGTGCCCCGCTGGGAAACACCTTCAAAGCGCAGATGGATACCGGAGGATTTTTCAAAAATTCCGTAAGGAGTAAAGTCGTTTACGTGCGGGTCGTGAACGAGGAGTTCGTTCGGTCCGTTCAGCAAAGGAAGCCCTTCCTCAGTCCAGCGCGCGACATCAACGGGGGTGGGCTTTGTGTCGAGGCTGAATCGCTGTACTTGCCATTCGCTGTTGCGGAGTTTGAACTGGAGCCAGGAGTCGTTTCCGCCGTGATGTGTGCTGCGGATGATGCTTAGCTCGACCATGTCGTTGTAGTTCCGGCTGACGAACCATTCGGGAAACGGTGGTTCGGTAACAAGCCGGGTAAGTACGTTGCCCCATCCGGATGTGATGAGGAAAAGGTCGTCGTAACCGGCCACCTGTCCGTAGTGATTGGTTCCGTCCGTTGTTTTGTCGCCCAGTGAAACTTCAATTGTTCTGCCGTTCTTGAGGGTGACGTTTACAGTAGTCTCAGGATTGTCGAGCCCGTACTGGGCGGGTGCCTTGATTTCGGTTTGGAGGAGACGACGCGTCTGCGGGCCTGTGAGGATGAGCACCATGCCGCCCCAACGCCTGTGGGTGGGCCCGACACCCGTAAGGCCTTCGAACTCCCAGAAACCTTCGTCGTCGCGGCCGAAACTTATTTGCTGGTCGCGGTGGCGCACCGATATTTGGAGGATATCGTCTTCCGATACGGTATAAAACCAGGGGGCGTCCTCTTTAACTTCGGGTGCGCTTTGAAACGGGTTGATGTAGGCCACGATTGCGACCGCAATACCAATGGCAATGAGTACGAATGTTGTGCGCAGGCTCATAGTTCCACCACCCCCCTCGTTATCTTCTACGCCACCAAACGAAGGCTCCAGCAAGGAGCATGAGGGCCGGCGGCAGAATGTAGCTCGACCACTGGATGAACCCTCGTTCGTTGCTGGTCAAAATCAGTTGGCGGACAGGGAAAACTTTAGGCCGGATAGAAATCAACTCAAAATCGTCAGTCAAATAGTTGATTGAGTTCAAGAACAGGTCGGCGTTGTTTTGACTTGTGAAGAACTGGTTCTTCGTGAAGTCTGAATCGCCGAATATTACAATCTTGGTGGTGGGCGTGCCTGCCGAGCAGAAGGTGGCTGGCTGGGTGACTTTGGCGCACGCCTCGACAACTCCGGCGATGGGGAATGGGCCAGCTGCTTCGACACCAGGGTTAGGTCTGGGGTTTCCAGGGTCTGTTTCTTCCCAGCTTGCGGCAGTGGTTTGGGCGAGCGGGACGAAAGTTATCTGCGGAGGCATATCTTCTATGCTCAGGAGCGAGCTAACATATGTAACTCCGGGGAAGAAGCTGACTTCTATTTCTGTTGTGATTTCAGCACCGGATATTTCGCCTCTGATGAACTGACCATTAGCCCGTTGAATGAGTGGGGTCATTGGCTGACCCGCTACCGAACTTCCGGCATCGGCTATTGACTCTTCGCCAATGCGAACCCCCCATTCGGCCAACATGAGTGCGAATGAGCGCGGGCCGCCGGGGTCGAGCAGGAAGACCATTCTTCCACCACGGGAGAGATAGCGATCAAGGGCTGCGGCTTCATTAACATCCAATTCCTGGCTGGGCCCTGCGACGACGACTGCAGCGGCATCGCTGGGCACTTCTCTAATCTGAAGAAGGTTGAGCGCCTGCACGGCATAGTTGTCGCGTAAAAGGCCTTCAAGCGCGAGGTCGAGGCCCTCGGTTTCGATGGCGCCCGTGTTGGCGTTTCGTGTAGAGGAGCGCTCGGAGTGGCCGGTCAGGATGTAGACTTTCTTGCGTTCGATGCCGGTGACGATGAGCATTCCGGTGACGATTTGCTGTTCAGTCGCCGGATATATGGGCTGGATAGCGCCGGTGTCGAGGTTTTCTATCACGATAGTGGGGAATTGGGTAACTCCATATCGCAGGGCAAGCGTCCGGTTTAACTGAGGGTCTTCAAAGCGATATTCGAACTTGTCGCTGTGCCGGGAGAACTCGTTCAAAATATCCTCTGCTTGAAGCTCGGCTTGCTCGTATCGAGAGTCACCTTCGACGAAGAAGGCATTGGCACGTATGGGCGAATCCAATTCCTCAAGAATCTGCGCGGTCTGGGGCGCAAGGCTGAAGAAGCGGGTGACGGTGACGTCGAATCGGGTGGCGCTTCTGAAGAACAGGAAGTTGACGAGAATTGCGATGGCAAAGAAGGCGACGGTCATGATTAGGACGTTGGTGCCGAATCGCGCCTGCCTACCGACGAGAAATATCGCTACACCTCTCGGTGAGAGAACGAGTGCAAGAAAGATGAGAGCCGCACCAACGATAAGGACGCTGAGAGAGAAGTTGTTAAGTTCGTCTATGGCAAGGAACATGATGCCGCCGGCCACGGCGGCGATGACTCCGGCGATTCCGGCAACCATGCTCCAAAACGATGCGGTACGTGCCTGTACGGCTAACGCTGACAGGATGGTTTCATCTGTGTTAGTCGGCTGTTCCACTTACCGCCACCTTCGTGTTTCGAGTGACCGAACGGTCAAGAAAAGAACCACAGCGATGATGCTGATGTAGTAGACGATGTTGCTGGTATCAATTATGCCTCTGGAAAAGTCACTGAAGTGTACCCGTAGAGAAATGTTGTTAATGATGTCGGCCGGTACTCCAGATAGTCGTGCTCCTATTTCGTCAACGAAGGTAAGGACGAGCAGTGTACCCATGCCAACGACGGAGGACACCAGTTGGTTAGAAGATAGGGATGATGCAAGCAGGCCGATAGAGAGAGCAGCGGCTCCGTACAGTATCACTCCCAGATAGGCGCTGAGTACGGGGCCGGTGTCGGGGTCGCCGAATGAGTAAATCATTATTACGTAATAGACTGTGAGCGCGATTGTGGCTATAAGAGCCCCCAAGCTCGCGAGATACTTGCCGATGACAACTTCCCAGTCGCGGACGGGGGCGGTCAGGAGTAATTCCATGGTTCCGAGTTTCTGTTCTTCCGCAAGCAGACGCATGGTAAGCAATGGCGAAAGCAGAATGAAGAATGTGCTGGAAGGCAGGATGAAAGAGCGAACGCTGGCTTCCGGGGTTTGGCTGGTTATGTCCAGTACGAAGATGATGCCTGCGTAGATAAGGAACATCGCTCCGATGATGTAGGCAGTCGGAGTAGTGAAGTAGACCTGGAGTTCCTTCCAGGCGATGGCCATGGTGGTTCTCATGATTCGGGCAGCTGCTCCTCAGTTGTGGTAAGCCGGAGGAAGATTTCCTCGAGCGTCATCCCGACGGCCTGGAGTCTCAGCAGGTTCCAGCCTTTCTGTACGACGCTTGCCGCGATGAGCGCGCGCAGGTCTCCGCCCCGGGTTCCTTCAATTTCGTAGGTTGTGAAATCTGCCGAACCGGGATTCGGTTTCCGCTCTACTCCGGAAACTCCTTCCACGTCTTTAACGGCGGCGATGATTTCTTTGGACGGCCCGCGGACGTCTATTTCTATCCGCTCGACTCCACGTAGTCGCGTCGCGAGATTCTCCGGGCGATCAACGGCTACGATTTGCCCTTCGTGGATGATGATGACGCGTTCGCAAATCATGCTGACTTCGGGAAGTATGTGGGTGCTGACTATTAATGTGTGCTCGCCAGCAAGGTCTCTTATGAGATTCCGTGTTTCGACCACCTGGATGGGGTCAATACCGATGGTCGGTTCGTCGAGAACGAGGACGTCGGGCTCGTGCAAGATGCTTTGGGCGATGCCGACGCGTTGCCGGTAGCCCTTGGAGAGTTTGCCGATATATGACTGACGGTAGTCCTGAAGCCGACAAATCTCGATGACCTCAGAGATGCGGGATTTGATTCGTTCACGAGACATTCCGCGAATCTTGCCCATAAAGCGGAGGTAGTCGGAAACGGCCATGTCTGCATAGAGAGGAACCGTTTCCGGTAGATATCCGATATGTCTCCGCGCATATATCGATTGGTTTACGATATCGTATTCAGCCACAGAACACGTCCCGGAAGTGGGAGGAATGAAGCCGGTGATGATTTTCATGGTCGTCGACTTTCCGGCTCCGTTGGGGCCGAGAAAGCCTACGGCCTCACCCTTCTCCACACGGAAAGTGATGTCGGTAATAGCGGGATAGTTCCCGTAGTATTTTGTTACGCCGTCAAGTTCAATCATATAAGTTCGATGTCGTTGTGGTGCCTTCCACGGATTTACATGTCTTTACTATGAGCATCTTCATCATCTACGTGGACCCGAGCCAAAAGGTTTTGTTTCTCCCTAGATAAGGCGGGCGAACTGACTGCGCGCCCAAAACCTCAGGCAGGAGCATAAGTTCAGGTAATGAGAACAATCAACGCGTATGACGCTGTCTATGCTCGGCCAACCGAAGGATTCTACATCAGGATACAAGGCGGTTCAAGGCTAACAAGGATATTGTAGCTGCACTCTCTTGATGGTATCTTGAATATAAAGCGTTTGTGATGCACAAGGCCCTTTCGGCAGATGGGGCCGCTTTCTCTTTTGAAGAAACTATTCACATTCGAAGCGTACAACGAAGCTATCGTTATTTAGTTTGGAGGGTGTCAGTTGCACCTCGTTATTGACGGGTACGGTGGAGCGATTGGAAAGCTACAGGATATTGAAGTGGTCCGAAAATTCTTGGACGAATACCCTGTGGCAATCGGAATGACCAAGATTATTGAGCCGCAGGTATACACATACCGCGGCCAGAAACTCGAAGACTGGGGTGTGTCCGGTTTCGTACTCATCGCCGAAAGCCATATCAGCGTTCACACGTTCCCTGAACGAGGGCATATCAACATTGATGTCTTCTCGTGCAAAGATTTCGATACTGAAACGGCCTTGGAAGATGTAAAGGCTTTGTTTGAGTTGCATGAAGTAAAAACATGGACGCTCGAACGGGGACTCGATTTCGTAACGCCAAGGGAGTTATACGGGCATATGGTAAGAGAACGAGTGGGGTTGATTGGCGCTCGTAACGATGGAGAAGCCTAACCGAAAGGCTAAGGCTCCTTCTTCCGATGTGACGACGGGTCACTATTGGCCTACGTTTCTTACATTGTCCCCCGAAGAGTCCGAGTACGCATCGGCAAAGGTTGTAGTACTGCCGGTTCCGTATGACGGCACAACCTCATACATGAGCGGTGCACGTTATGGACCACGCGCGATAATCGCAGCCTCGGCCCAGATGGAAGATTACGACCTCGAGTTAGACTTCAGTCCCTCAGATGCAGGCATATTTACAGCCCCGGAACTTATACCTGACGTAAGCAGTCCTCAAGCGATGGTTTCTTCGGTGGCCAGGGCCGTGGGCGCGCATCTCGAAAACGGAAAACTCGTCGGGGTTTTAGGCGGCGAGCACACGGTGACCATCGGTGCAGTACAGGCAGTGGCGAAGCGATTTCCGGATATGTCTGTGCTCTATCTGGATGCCCATGCCGATTTACGGGACGAGTATATGGGTAGCCGGTGGAGTCATGCATGCGTGGCCCGGCGGGTGTTGGAGGAGGCTCCGGTGGTTCATGTAGGTGTACGCAGCGTCAGCGCCGAAGAGCAAGAGTTCATTGCCGAAAAGAATATGCCGGTCACGTACTGGCCCAAAGAGGACGAAGTATTCGAGAAGGCTATCGAATCTCTATCTCAGCATGTATATGTGAGTATTGATCTGGATGTGTTCGACCCGTCTTTGATGGCCGCGGTCGGCACCCCGGAGCCCGGCGGGATGCTGTGGCACGAAGTGTTGCAACTTCTCCGCAAGGTAGCAGGCACGCGCACGATAGTTGGATTTGATGTAGTAGAGCTTAGCTCTCGTGAAGGCCCGGAATCGTGTGCATACACTGCAGCGAAGTTGGTGTATAAGTTGATAGGGTATTCGACTATGGCAAAGCGGCAAGCTTAGCATTCCGGCCAGAGTACCGGCCCATGCTAGAATGGCCTTGAAGTTGGCGTCATCGTAAGTTTCCAATGCTACGAATACCGGAGAAGACTTTTGCCTGAGAAGCTTATCTATATGGATCATGCAGCCACTACCGGAGTGCGTCCGGAGGTTGTGCAGGCTATGCTCCCGTATTTCAGTGAAAGTTTCGGTAATCCGTCCAGCCTGTATACATTAGCCCAGGAGTCGCGAAAAGCGGTTGATGATGCGCGCGACAAAGTCGCACGTGTGCTGAGCGCCAGGATGAACGAAATAGTGTTCACCAGTGGCGGCACCGAGTCGGACAACACAGCATTGAAGGGTGTTGCGTTCGCTTTGCGGAACCTTGGCAATCACATTGTTACTACCAGCATCGAACATCATGCGGTGCTCCACACATGCCATCAGCTTGAGCAATTCGGGTTCGATGTTACATACCTTCCTGTAGACAACGATGGTCTGGTGACTCCAGAACAGGTCGCCGAAGCAGTCACCGATAACACAGTATTGGTGAGTGTGATGCTGGCCAATAATGAAATCGGAACGATTCAACCCATAGCTGAGATTTCTAAAACCTTGAAAGAAAAGGCAAACGTGTTGGGTCGCAATGTCGTTTTTCATACCGATGCGGTTCAGGGTGCAGGCTATCTGGATTTGGACGTGCAGACCCTGGGCGTTGATTTGTTGAGCCTTTCCGCTCACAAGTTTGGGGGGCCTAAAGGTGTGGGTGTGTTGTATGTTCGGCGAGGCACGCCCTTTGAACCGCAGCAGATGGGCGGAGGTCAAGAGCGGCAGCGGCGTTCGGGAACCGAGAACGTGCCCGGTATCGTAGGGCTTGGAGAAGCCCTGCGTATCGCGGATGGGAATAGAGAGCAAGCGGGTAAGCATTGCACCCGACTGCGCGATAGGATTATCGAGGAAATCACAGACCGTATGGATAAAGTCCATTTGAACGGACATCGAACCAAACGGCTTCCTAATAACGTAAACTTCAGCTTTGAGTCTGTAGAGGGTGAGCCTATTTTGCTGGGATTGGACTTTGCGGGAGTCGCCGCGTCGAGTGGGAGTGCGTGTTCTTCCGCATCACTCGAACCTTCGCACGTATTGCTTGCCATTGGCCGGCCTGCTGCGATTGCCCAATCAAGCCTCCGGATTTCCCTGGGGCACGATAATACCGAAGAGGAAGTAGCCTACTTGCTATCAGTTCTACCTGATATGGTTGGAAAACTCCGCGCGATGCCCGCGCTTGCAGGGGCAGACTAGGCGATGCTGGAAGTGGGCCGGTTCAGAAGAAGCGCAATGTCATCTAATACCGATTGGCGTGTCTTACTTACTGTTATGGCTGGTCTTGTTATCGCCGGTATTGCCGCATCTTGTGGTGGTCAGCAGACTATTGATGTATTCCCTGTGCGGGGCCGGAACCTTGAGATTCACGTATCCCGTCCGATAATCTCAAAACAAATCATTTACTCCTATCAAGGCAGAGTGCTTAAACTGGAAGTCCCCGATCCAAGCCGCCGATTAGCTGCAGTGCAAATCACCGTCGTCAACCGTGACATTACGTTCGTACCACTGACGATAGATACCGAGACCGCTGAGATTGGCGATTCAATCAAGAGCCAGAGATTCGAGATAGTTGACCCCGCTGACGGGCTTTCTCTCGAAGGGGTTCCACCGGAGGATGGAGTATACGGGCCGATGCTGTGGGACGAGATTGAATTAACAAAAGGAACGCAAGCGACGGGTTGGCTTTTCTTCGATGTGCCCGTAGGTCTTAGCGTCAATGCTTTGTGGTGGAGCGAAGCGGACTCCATTATCGTAAGATTCAGCAATCCGCAATTGACCAAGTAATGTTGAATCGCTAATAACTAGACTGCATCGAAATTAGTAATGACCGGATAAACTAACAAAGCACATGTGGTTGTAACCGGAGCGAAAGGGGACGATATGTCTAATACGATGGAAGTCGGAGATGCCGATTTTGACAGTGAAGTACTGAAATCGAGCACGCCCGTACTGGTAGACTTTTGGGCTGACTGGTGCGCACCATGCAAAATGGTGGCTCCTGTCGTCGAGGATTTGGCGAAGGAATATGACGGGAAGATGAAGTTCCTGAAGTTGAACGTGGACGATAATCCACGCGCACCTCAGAGCTACGGGATTCGCGGTATTCCAACCCTGCTTATCTTTCACGGCGGCAAGCCTGTTGAACAGGTAGTAGGAGCGGTACCGAAGTCGGAACTGAAGAAACGAATCGAAAGTGCTTTGGCAAAGATTTAGTATTTCCTCCGACACTTAGGACATACAAAAAGGCCCTTCATAGAAGGGCCTTTTTGTATGAAACGCGAAGAAAGAGTATCGTTAGCGCATGGGAGTGAATGGGTCCCGGTGGGCTTCGCGGACTTCAAATCCGTTGGTCCCGGCCCTGCGGTCGGGACGGTGGGTTCGACTCCTTCTCACTCCCGCCATAAAAGAAATTAATCACGCCCGTTTTGTTCGGACAAAACGGGCGTGATTTCTTAACGATATGGTTTATATGTTGACACGAAATATGTTGCTTGTAATTATTTAGGAAAGGGGTTTGTGTGACATTTACGAGGAGAAATTATGCCTACATTTGAACTGGTTCCTATGGATGAAGCGATTTTAAAAACTGCCACTGGGAAGCGCGCTGAATTACTTAAAGAATATTTAGGGTATGTCGAGCAATTGGAAGAGGGGAAAGCGGGTCAGCTTTCTGCTTCCAAGGGTGAGTCGGTTGCTGCCGT
>JAQBWG010000064.1 GCA_027625225.1 Chloroflexota bacterium
ATCCGGCCCGCGCCCGTCGGATGGCGTCGGACACGGCCTTGATAGCGACTTCCTGGCCGATAACCCGTTGATGCAGTCTGTCTTCCATATGCAGCAACTTATCCGCCTCGCTCTCCAATAAGCGGTCGACAGGGATACCCGTCCACGAGGCGATGAGCGCGCCAATGTCGGCGGCATCTACGTTCATATCCAGGTTTTTGCCCTTCAAGTGTTCGTCGCGGCCGGTTTCAAACTCTTTTTGAATCCGTAGTCGCTCGGCGCGAATTTCTGCCGCGCCCTGATAGTCTCCGCGTTGGGCTGCGGCCTCTTCCTCATTGAGCATATGTTGGAGTTTGTGCTCTTTTTCCTTGAGTCCTTTGGGAAGGGACTGCGCTTCGATTCGAATCTTGCTCGCCGCCTCGTCTATCAGATCCACCGCCTTGTCAGGCAGTAACCTATCGGAGATATAACGCTGGCTGAGCCGTACAGCCGCGTCCAGGGCGTCGTCCGACACGCTGATTTTATGGAGGGCTTCATATTTCGGTCGCAAGGCCTTGAGCATTTCGATAGCGGTCTCAGCATCCGGTTCTTCGACCAGTATGGGCTGGAACCGACGCTCAAGGGCCGCATCCTTCTCAATGTACTTGCGATACTCGTTTTCCGTAGTCGCACCGATTGCCTGTAGTTCACCTCGTGCCAACGCGGGCTTCATCAAGTTACTGGCGTCGATAGCGCCTTCTGCACCGCCCGCGCCTACGACCGTGTGCAACTCGTCGATGAAAAGGATGACGTCGCCTTCGGACTGCTTAACTTCGTCTATCACAGCCTTCAGCCGCTCCTCGAACTCGCCCCTGAACTTGGAACCGGCTACCAATGCACCCATATCCAGCGCAAGCAGCCGTCGGCCTTTCAATTCTTCGGGAACATCACCAGCGACGATGCGTTGGGCCAATCCTTCGGCGATGGCGGTCTTACCCACACCCGCTCCACCGATGAGGACAGGGTTGTTTTTGGTGCGCCGGATTAGCGTTTGCATGGCCCGGGAAACTTCTATCTCCCGGCCAATCACCGGGTCGAGCTTACCTTTCTTGGCAAGCTCGGTCAGATCAACGCTGTACTTCTCCAGTGAACGATAGCGGTTCTCCGCCCTGGGGTCGTCTACACGATGCCCGCCGCGGATACCCTGCAAAGCCTGGTATATCTTTTCAAGTGTTATGCCCGAGTCGCGCATCACCTTTGCCGAGTCACCCTGCTCTTCCTGTGCGATGGCGATGAGTAGGTGCTCCGCCCCGATGAACTCGTCGTTAAGGCGTTTTGCCTCCGCCTTCGCGCGTTCTAGCACACCCGCAGAGCGCGGAGTCACATAAATCTGTGTAGATTCATTCGCAACCTTCGGCGCCTTGTCCAGAAGACTTCCAACGCGCGCTCTTACTTCTTCGATGGACACGCCCATATTCTTCAGAACTTCAACGGCCACACCCTTCTCCTGCTCCAATAGGGCAAGAAGGATGTGTTCTACATCCCACTGGTTGTGACGAAGCCGCCGCATGATTTCCTGCGACGTGCCGAGGATTTCTTGTGCCTGTTCGGTAAACTGGTCTTGTCTAAATACCATTGTTATTCCCCATGTGGTATGTCTGATTAGAGTCGGGAAGGTCTTCGGGGGGTTCAGCGACTCTGAGCCTATAATCAGTATATGAAGTAGGGGTTTAAGTGTCAATAATATTGAGTCGAATAATATCAAGACAGTGCATCAGTGTGTTCACGCCGACCTTCCTGAAGCGAAGATGATGTGCTCATAGACCTACATAACCATACGTTTCCAATGTCGGACGACAGCATGATGAGCCCCGATGAGTTTGTAGACGCAGCGAAGAAATCAGGGCTGGACGGTGTATGTCTGACTGAACATGACCGGTTTTGGGATGCTGGTGCGGTGGCGGAGCTGTCGAAGCGGCACGGGATACTGGTTTTGCCGGGATGTGAGGTGACGACGGAAGAAGGGCATCTGCTTGTGTTTGGCCTGAGCGAGTATGTATTCGGGATGCACAGCGCTGCCTTTGTGAAGCGGTTGGTGGATGAGGATGGGGGTACGATGTTGCTGGCGCATCCGTACAGAAGAATGATGTTGGATGATGCCTTTGAAGAGGCTATCAAGCGAGGGTTGAGGAGTGCGGTTTTGCGGCTTGTCGATGGGGTGGAGGGGTTGAATGGGAGGGGCTCTGAGAGGGAAAACGAGTACGCCTATCAGCTAGGAGAAATGATGTCCCTAAGGATGCCTCTGGGGATGTCCGGGGGCAGTGATGCGCACTCACTGGATGATGTCGGTGTGTGCGCGACGGAGTTCGAACGGGACATCGCGAGCTTGGACGATTTGATTAGAGAGCTTCGGGCGGGACGGTTCAGGCCGGTGAGATTAAGAGGCGAGGTACAATAAGCGGAAATTTGAGGCTGTGCGGGTGGAGCGATGACGAAGAATCTACTTGAAATCGAAGATCTACATACGTATTTCAAGACGGTGGATGGCACTATCAAGGCTGCCAACGGGGTGACGTTCGAGATTGCGGAGCAATCGGTATTGGGTGTGGTGGGAGAGAGCGGGTCTGGAAAGACGATGACGGGGCTGTCTATCATGCAGCTCGTGGACTCTCCCGGACAGGAGTTGCTCGGTTTGGATAAAGAGGAGATGCGGGCCCTCCGAGGTAAAGATATTTCGATGGTCTTTCAGAACGCGTCATCGTCGTTGAATCCGGTGGTTACGGTGGGCGAGCAAATCACGGAGGTGATTCATCAGCACGAGAAGATGCCGCAGCGGGAGGCGAGGCGACTGGCGGAATCGCTGCTTACCGAGATGGGGATTCCGGATGCGGTAAAGATGCTGGAAACGCATCCGTTTCAGATAAGCGGCGGCATGGCGCAGCGGGTGATGCTGGCAATCGGCATCGCGCTCAAGCCGAGGCTGCTCATCGCGGACGAGCCGACGTCGAACTTAGACGTAACTGTGCAGGCGGAGATTTTGCAGCGGCTGAAGCGACTTCAGAGGGAGTCGGGGATGACGGTCATGCTCATCACACACGACCTGGGAGTTATCGCGCAGATGGCTCAGGAGGTGGTTGTGATGTACGCGGGCAGGGTGCTGGAACGGGCTGAGACACGGGAACTGTATGCGAGGCCGCGGCATCCGTACACGGCGGCGCTCCTCGCGGCGCTGCCCAGATTAGATTCGGTGGGCCGGAAGCTGCACGTGATGCGTGGTTCTTTACCTAAGGTCTTGGACCCGCCGGACGAGTGTCCATACATTGCGCGGTGCAGCCGGGCTATCGCCCGGTGCCGGACGGACGTGATGCCGACGTTGATGGAAAGTGACCCGAATCACAAGGTGGCGTGTTACAACCCGGTGACGGAGTCGATGAGGGCGTAGTAGTTACTCGACTTTGACGGCAGTGCCGTAAGCAAGGATTTCGGCAGCTCCGCCCGTGATGACGGACGTGCTGAAGCGCAGGCCGACGACCGCGTTGGCGCCCAATTCCACGGCACGCTCAGTCATGCGGGAGAGGGATTGCTCACGGGACTCGGCGAGCAGGCGGGAGTACTCGGTAATCTCTCCGCCCACAATATTGCGAAGGCCGGCCATGAAGTCTCTGCCCAGGTGGCGAGCGCGCACGGTCGTGCCCATGACCAGCCCGAACACCTCCACGACCTTTTTGTCTTCGATGGTGTCTACAGTGGTGATTATCATGGCCTGACCTCGTCGAGATTTTCGTGCTTTCGCATACGCAGCCGGTCTTTGGTGACGGAGACGAGGAGCACGAACAAGCCAGCGGCTCCGGCGGGTATCGCCACTTTTATTATGAGAGGTACGTCCGGAGCGAGGATTACTCCAATCCAAAATACGTAGCTGAGATAGCCAACGAGCGCGAGGGCGCTGACTATAAGTAACGCCATTCCAGAGTTCTGCATTTCGCTCCTCCCTTCGGTCTAATTTTACCCGATTTTGCCCCTAGCGGCGGGCGGGAGCGGGACGTCGGCGGGCGACGGTGCAAAAGTCGGCGACGAGGAGGTCAAGGGCGATTTCCCCGTCAACGGTGCTGGTCTTGAGGCTGAGGTCGGCTTCCATGAGCAGGTTGTGCATGGCGACGAGTTGCGGGCGGGTAAGCTTAGCTTCCTGCTGGACGGTCTTTTGAAGGGGGTAGCCGGACATGCGAAGACGCTGTCCTATCTCGTCGGGCTTTATCCCTTCGGCGCGCAGTTCCTGAGTGAGGAGCAACCGGCGTACCTGCGTGCCGATAAGGGCCATGAGTTGCAGGGGGTGATTGCCTGTTTCGAGGAAACGGCTTATGTGGGTAAAGGCGACGCCGGGGCGGTTTTCCAGCATGGCGTCAACGATAGCGAAGACGTTCGCCTCGCGGGTGTAGACGACCATTTCGTCAACGTCCTGAGGGCCGATTTCGCGTTCCCAGCAAAAGAGCGAGAGTTTTTCCAGTTCAGCATCCAACACACCGAGGTCGCTTCCGACGGAATTGGCGAGAGCGGCGACGGCCTGGGGATGGATGCGGGTGTTCTTTTCCTGCGCGCGCTGTCGTATCCAGTTGTGCAGTTCGGGGCCTTTGGGCACGGTGAATTGCCTGGTCTCGGCGAGGGGTTTGATGCGCACGACGAGCGGGTTGTTGGCGCGAACGGCGCCGTCGGTGAAGACGAGGTCGGTGGTTTCGGGAATCTGGCCGAGGTAGTCACCGAGGGCCGTCCATTCGCCGATACCGGGGGTGTCGCCGTCGGAATCGGCGCCGCGTTTGCCGCGGCCTTCCATCTTCGACAACAATCCCTCCACGATGACCAGACGCCGGTCGGCCATGAAGGGGACGCTGCTGGAGGCGGCCTGGAGTTCGTTGAAGGACGGAGTTTCGAGGACGGAGATGTTCACGTCGCGCACCTCGGGCGGCTGCACGCGTTCTTTCAAAGCGTCCAGGGCCTCTCGCAGGGAGAGCGAGTCGTCGCCATAGTAAAGATATATCACGTTGTGGTACGCACCTCGTCGGTATAATAGCGGAGACCAGCTTGAGATAGAAGAACGCGGTGACGAAGCAGCAAGCATAACGCCCGTGCTTCCCCGTGCAGGGAGTTTTGTTGTGCAGGTAGGTATTTTAGGGTTTCCCCAGAGCGGGAAGACGACCATTTTCAACGCGGCGACGCGGGGGACAGCGGCGGTGTCGGCGTATAGTTCGCAGAACAAGCCGAACATCGGGGTGGCGAAGATGCGCGACCCGCGTTTGGATACGCTGACGCAGATGCACAAGGCGCCGAAGGTGGTGCCGGCGGAGGTGGTGTACGTGGACATGCCGGGGGCGCCGGATGAGTTCGGAAAGAGCGCGGGCATCGTGGGGGAATTGCTAAGCCATTTGCAACGGTCGGATGCGCTGATGATTGTGGCTCGGGGATTCGAGGATCCGTCGGTGGTTAACGAACGCAATCGCATAGACGCGGTGCGGGACATCGACGAAATGTTGTCGGAGCTTGCGTTTGCCGACCTAGCGGTGCTGGAGCGGCGGGTGCAGCGGGTAAAGGACAGCTTCAAGGGCGCGAAGCAGACCGAGCGCGCAGGGCTGGAGAAGGAACAGGCGCTGCTGGAGAAGATGCAGAAGGAGCTGGAAAACGAGACGCATATCCGGCATCAACAACTGACGCCGGAGGAGCGCAAGTTTATCGTAGGGTACAAGTTCCTGACCGATAAACCCATCATCGCGATTGCGAACGTGGGCGAGGAAGGCATTTCAAAGGTGGATGCGCTGGATGAGGAGATGGCGGCAAGGTTCGCGGCGCAAGGTGTGACCACGGGGGCGTTGTGCGGGAAGCTGGAGATGGAATTGGCGCAGATGTCGCCCGAGGAGGAGACGGAGTTCCGGGCGGAGATGGCGTTGAAGGGTGAATCGGGTCTGGACCGGATGGTGCGGCTGTGTTACGAAGCGCTGGGGCAGATGACGTTCTTTACGGCAGGGCCGAAAGAGGTGCACGCGTGGACGGTAGCCAAGGGTTCGGACGCGCTGGCGGCGGCGGGACGCATCCACTCGGACTTGCAGCGGGGATTCATTCGGGCGGAGGTTATGGGCTACGAGGATTTCGTGGAGTGCGGCACGGAGGTGGAGGCGAAGAAACGGGGTAAGCTGCGGCAAGAGGGGAAGACGTACGTGATGCAGGACGGGGATATCATCAATGTGCTGTTCAATGTGTAGTGTTGGGTTAGCTGAATCTGGTGGTTCCACCCCCACCTCAATCCTCCCCCCTCTAGAGGGAGGAAGAATTTGCGGCCTGTTCAATGTCTAAGAGGGTCGCGCTGTACGTGCATATCCCGTTCTGCGAGACGAAATGCCCGTACTGCGACTTCAATACGTATGCGCGCATCGAGTCGCTCATGCCGGCGTACATCAAATCGCTGCGACGTGAGATAACGCAGTGGGGCGCGATGCTCGGCCGCCCGAAGGTGCATACGGTGTTCTTCGGAGGCGGGACGCCGTCGTACCTGCCGTCCGAGGATTTCGTGGCGGTGTTGAGCGAGATCCACCAGGCGTTCCAAGTCGAGTCGGACGCGGAAATCACGTTAGAGGCGAATCCGGGCGACTTCGATAAGGCGAAGCTCACGGCATATCTGGAGGCGGGCGCGAACCGGCTGAGCATCGGGGTGCAGAGTTTGGACGACCGGCTGCTGTCGCTGCTGGGTCGCCGGCACGATGCGGCACAGGCGGTGTCGGCGTACCGGCTGGCGCGCGAGGCGGGGTTCGAGAATGTGAGTGTTGACCTGATGTACGGGCTGCCGCACCAGACGCTGGATGACTGGACGGCAACCGTGGAGCGGGCGGCGGCGCTGGAGCCGGAGCACCTGTCCATGTACTGCCTGACGCTGGAAAAGGGCACGCCGATGGAACAGTGGGTGAAGGCTGGCACGATGCCGGAGCCGGACGGCGACCTGGCGGCGGATATGTATGTAGTGGCGGAGGAGAAGATGGAGGCGTTGGGTTACCGACACTACGAGATTTCAAACTGGGCCAAGCAAGGATTGGAAAGCAGGCATAATCTGGCCTACTGGCGGAATGATGCGTATCTGGGAGTGGGGCCGGGTGCGCACTCGTACCTGAACGGGATGCGGTTCGCCAATCTAAGACCGCCGAAAGAGTATGTCCGGCTGATGGAGTCGGCAAGCACGAGTAAAGCCGTGGGTGTGTTGGACGAGGCGGCGGTGCGGTCGGTGCGGGTGGTGGATAGCGTGGAGGTCATCGGGCGGCGCTTGGAGATGGCGGAGACGATGATGATGGGGCTGCGTCTCGATACGGGCGTGGGCGAGGAAGCGTTCGCGCGGCGGTTCGGGTCGGCGATGGAGAAGGCGTATGGGCCGGAGATGGCCGAGCTTACGCAGGACGGACTGGTGGAGCGGGCTGACGGCGCGCTGCGGCTGACGGCGCGGGGGCGACTGCTGGGCAACCGGGTGTTCTCGCGGTTTTTCGCGGAGACGGCAGACTCTACGGCGTAGCGGTCGGAGGGGCGAATGCAGGCGGAGCGGGCGAAGCGAAGAACTCGCCGTTTTGGGCGTTCATCCATCCGGAGACGGTGCCCTCCTTAATATCGCAAAACACAAACCACCATTGGGCGATGCCGTCGTCTTCTGCCAGAGTGAGGGTGCGGAGTTTGCAGCCGGACCATTGATTGAGCGCGGCGCGGGCTACGTCCGCGGGCGCGGAATTCACAGCCTGCATATCGAGACCGGAATGGGGAATGCCGGAGAACGGGGTGTACTCGCCCAGCAGAATTTCCCAATCGCCAATCGGGGTAATCGGAGAGGGAATGACGATGTCGGCGCCAATGGTGGAGTCGCTGTTGACGAGACGGACGGTGACGACGCCTGTTTCGGGGACGACGCTGATTTGTGCAATGAGGGCATCGGGCATCTGATTGCGCACGACGATTCTGGCCTGCCCAGCCATGGTGCGGAGCGCGGGGACGTCAACGGCTTCGAGCTCCGCACTGATTCCTCCACTACAAGCGGCGAGCAGCCCAAAGCTGGTAAGAGTGATTACTGTGATAAGCGATTTCAATCTGTGCATGTCTTTTCCGATAGGTAGTATATCGGCAATTTAGCCACAGGTGGAGGTCGATTTACCCTTCTTCGTGCCTATGCTATTCTAAACCCACTTTGAAGGCATTCTTTTCTCACCTCTCCATCCCTGTATATCGCGGTCTACAGATGTCACTATGCGAGTAATCGGCACTGCCGGGCATGTGGACCACGGTAAGTCGACACTGGTCAAGGCGATGACGGGCATGGATCCCGACCGGCTGCGCGAGGAGCAGGAGCGGGGCCTGACCATTGATTTAGGGTTCGCGTGGATGAAGTTACCCAACGGCGAGGAAATCTCTATCGTGGACGTGCCCGGTCACGAACGATTCGTGAGCAATATGCTCGCGGGTGTAGGCGGCATTGACATGGCGATGCTGGTGGTGGCGGCGGACGAGTCGGTGATGCCGCAGACGCGTGAACACCTGGCGATTCTCGATTTGTTACAGGTCAAAAAGGGACTAGTGGTCATCGCCAAGGCCGACTTGGTGGACGAGGACATGCTGGAGTTGGTGTCTGCTGAAGTTGAAGAGACGCTTGCCGGAACATCGCTGGAGGGTGCGCAGGCGCTGGCGGTGTCGGCAGTCACGGGTCAGGGGATGCCGGAACTGCTGGTGGCTATTGAGGATGTCTTAGCCGAGACGGGGTTGAAAAGGGACGTGGGGCGCCCACGGTTGCCGGTAGACCGGTCGTTCACCATCGCGGGGTTTGGAACCGTGGTGACGGGGACGCTGGTGGACGGACGACTTAAAGTGGGACAAGAGGTAGAGTTGGTGCCGT
>JAQBWG010000065.1 GCA_027625225.1 Chloroflexota bacterium
GTCACTGGCCGTCGCGCGGGTTTCGTAGTGCGTGCGGTCGAACGCCGATACGCCGAAGACGTGCTCACCCTCGTTCGGCCCCTTGCCGATGCTGATGAGATAGGTGGACATTTCGCCGACGAACTTGGGATCGTCCCGGCTCGAAATGAAGCCACCCAGTCCGCCACCACCGTACATCGGCATGCCCAATGTCTGGTAGTCGCCGACGGCAATGTCCGCACCGTACGAACCCGGCGGCGTGAGCACGCCGAGTGTGATGGGGTCGACACCGGCAATCGCCAGCGCACCCTTGGCGTGGGCTGTCTGGACGATGACGTCTGCCTCCGTCTCAATCGTACCCAGATACGTCGGGTTCTCGAAGTACACCGACGCCGTCTTGTCCGAGACCTTGGACTTAAGGTCCTTGAGATCCATCCGCCCGGTGGACGGGTCCATCTTCACCTTGACCACCGATGTATGCGGTCGTACAAAGTTCCAAATCTGAGCTGACCGCTCGTCGCTCAGGTTTTCGGGCACCAGCGTCTCGTTCCGTCCGGTGATGCGACATGCCATAAGGATGGCGCTGCCTGCGGCGGCCGACCAGTCGTATGTCGGAGCGGCGACTGCCTCCATCTCCAACAGCTCGCCCATCATGCTCTGAGACTCGAACAGCGCCTGGAACTTGCCGTGGTCGCCGAACGGGCCGCCACCGTACGCGGTCAGAAACTCGCCACGGTTGGCTATCTCGTTACAGACTGCCGGGACGTGGTGCTGCCATATGCCCGCACCCAGAAAGCTCAGGTAGTCGTGGGTGCTCTTGTTCTTCTCGATGATGCCGGTGACGTGACGTTTCAGTGCCACTTCCGAAGTAAACGGTTTCGGCAAGTCGAGCTTACCCTTGAACCGCAACTCCGGCGGTATGACTGCGTAGATATCCTCCACGCTCTTTATCCCTATCTCCCGCAGGGCACGCTCTCGCGCCGCCGGTGCGGAGTTGGGGATAAAGGGATGTCCGAACTTCTTTGTCTCGGGCATATGCTCCCCCTCATAAACAGGTACGCCCCTATGGGGCGGCGTCATTCTATCACCGGCTCCCGCCACTGCACACCCAGACACATTGACGGCCCAGTTACCCGTCCCTACAATCCTGTGGCCTAATTTGCTGATAGATAGGAATAGATACTGATTTGAACGCTAGGAAGAAGTCCGCCCTCTCCGGCAAAGTACAAACCGTCCTCGGCCCCGTCGAGCCGTCCACTCTCGGCCCTACCCTTATGCACGAACACCTGCTCATCAGTCTGGAGGCCTACTACGTCCAGCCGGATGAAGCCAGCGAACGCGCGTATATCGACAAGCCGGTGAGCATGGAAATGCTAGGCGGACTCCGTCGGCGGTGGTACTACAACATGGATGAGATGCGGCTGTGGGACGAACGCGCTGCCATCGAAGAAGTGCTGCAGTTCAAATACGCCGGCGGCGGATCTGTTGTGGACACCACCAGCATAGGTATCGCCCGCGACCCTCTGGCGCTCGCACGCATCTCCCGTGCCACTGGCCTGAACGTCATCATGGGCGGCGGCTGGTACGTGCCACTGTCGCACCCGCCCGACATGGACACCCGCTCCGAAGACTCACTGACCGAAGAAATCATCCGCGACGTAATCGTGGGCGTGAAAGACACCGGCGTGAAGACGGGCGTCATCGGAGAATTGGGCAACTTCCATCCATTAACAGCTAACGAAAAGAAGGTCTTACGTGCAGCAGCCCGTGCCCAGGTCGAAACGGGCGCGCCAATCACCACGCACACCGGCCAGGGCAATCAGTCGTCTATAGACATCCTGAACGAATTGGTGAAAGCCGGAGCCGACCCCAAGCACGTGATGATGGGACACCTCGGCCCCAACATGCGCGACCGCAAAGCCCTGCTCGAACTCGCACAGAGCGGCTGCTATCTTCAGTACGACCACTTCGGCGCATTCGAGGACACCACCTCGCGCTACCTCCAATACTCCGACACCACGGTCAACGACGTGCAGCGCATGGAATACATCGAATTCCTGTTCGAGCACGGCCACGGCTCGCAGGTACTCATCTCGCACGACGTGTGCTGGAAAAGCCACCTCACCCGCTACGGCGGCAAGGGCTACGCCCACATCCTCGAAAACATCGTGCCGCGCCTGCACAAACGAAGCCTCACACGGAAAGACACCGACGCCATACTCATCCACAACCCTGCCCGCGCTTTGGCATTCATATAAGGAGAGAACATGCCCGCAAAGAAATCCTCCCTCTCAGGAAAAATCCAAACCGTTCTCGGCCCCATCGAGCCTTCGGCGCTCGGCATCACCCTCATGCACGAGCATCTACTCATAGACCTCTCGGCCTACTCCACACAAGCCGAGGACGCCAGCACACGCCACTACGCCTACCAGCCCATCAAGATAGAAAACCTGGGCAAGCACGCCGCCCGTCGCTACAACACCTTCGTAGACGTGCTCATGCTCGACGAGAAAGTAGCAATAGAAGAAGTAATCAAGTACAAACATGCCGGCGGTGCGTCTCTCGTGGACACCACCAGCCGGGGCATCGGACGCGACCCGCTCGCCCTCGCCCGCATCTCGCGGGCCACCGGCCTGAACGTGGTCATGGGCGCGAGTTGGTACGTTCCCTTCTTCCATCCAAAGGACATAAACGAGCTTTCCGAAGACAACATCGCTGAAGACATCATCCGCGATGTCACCGTGGGCGTGGGCGATTCAGGAGTGTGCTCGGGCATCATCGGCGAGGCGGGAAACTTCTACCCGCTCACCGATAACCAGCGCAAGATTCTCCGCGCCTCAGCGAAGGCCCAGGTCGCGACCGGAGCCCCTATTTCCATCCACCCCGGCTTCAACGAAAAGGCGCCCATCGAAATCATGAACATCCTGGTCAAAGCCGGCGCTGACCCTAAACGCGTGGTTATCGGTCACCTGTGCTCGGTCATCCGCGACCATGGCGTCCTGCGAGAACTGGCCCAGACCGGGTGCTATCTAGAATACGACGGCCTCGGCTCATTCGAGGACACCTCGCACGTCTACCAGGGACTCACCGACACCGTCATCTCCGACGTCCAGCGCATGGACCTGCTCGACTTCCTGGCCGGCAACGGCTTCCTCAAGCAGATACTTCCCTGCCACGACGTATGCCTGGCCACTCATTACACCCGCAACGGAGGCAGAGGCTACGCCTTCCTGCTGGAAAGCATCGTCCCGCGACTTCGCAAACGTGGGTGGACAGACAAGCAATTACAGACTATCCTCGTCGAAAATCCAGCCCGTGCTCTGACATTCAAATAGGTTAAACGAGGAGAGACCCATGCCAACAGCATCGGCCTACAAAGCCAGCAAGAAATCGAACCTCACCACACCTTTCGCCGCAGGAGTCGTCGGCAGCCTCACGCGGCCCGCGCTGGTGCGCGACCTGTTGCCGAAATTCCCCGGTGAGGCGTCGGTGAAGGCGTCGCGAACGCCCCAGATGGATGCTGCAGTCGCGTATGCCATCGCCCTACAGGAGGCCGCCGGCCTGAACCTGGTAACCGACGGCGAGTGGCGCCGCCACGCCTATACCCACGTTATTGCCGATGTCGCCACGGGCTTCGCCCAGGACACCCGTCCGGGCATCCGCTTTGGCATCTATGTGAACGAGCCGATAACCGTCCGCCGTAAAGGATTGATTGCTGAAGAAGCCAAGTTCCTGGTCGAACACACTGACAGGGCCACCAAAGTGTGTGTGCCGTCACCCTATATTCTGGCCGCTCGGTTATGGGACCCCGAATTCTCCACCAAGGCCTATCCTACCCGCGAGAAGTTCATAGACGACCTCGTGCCCATTCTGCACGACGAAGTCGTCGCGCTGAGCAAGTCCGGCGTGGATGTCATTCAGATAGACGAACCGGACATGACCTCGCTGCTCGACCCTAAGAAGGAGCCGTTCTACGGTAGTCTGGAACGCGATATGGAGATAGCCGTCGAGAAGATCAACGAGGTCATCAGTGGTGTGAAAGGCGTTCGTCTGGCCATGCACGGCTGCCGCTGGAACTCGCTGTACCGCGGCTGGCACTGGGAGGGCGGTTACGAGCGCGTGGTCGGCGCCTTCAACAAAATCAACGTAGACCAGTTCGTGCTGGAGTTCAGCATCCCCGTCGCGGGCAATGTCTCCATCTTGAAGCAACTCCGGGACGACCTGCTCGTCGGGCTGGGCTCGGTCGACCCGCGTACCGAGACGCTGGACACCGGCGAGACCATCGCCGCCCGTGTCGAAGAGGCGATGAAGTATGTGGACAAGGAACGCCTGAGCATCAACCCAGACTGCGGTTTCGCGCCGGACATTCGGCACCAGGTGCCGGTGGACGAATGCTACGCCAAGATGAAAAACCTCGCGTCCGCGTCGCAGATACTCCGCGACAAGTACGCGTAACGCAACATACCGAAGCACAAGGGGCAGGCCGTTGGCCTGCCCCTTGTGCTTCCACGACCGTCACCCTAACTTAGCAGCAGGCTGAACCCTCATCGCAACACTTACTCTCAGGCGCGCAGCACGCACCGTTGCTCTCGCAGCAATCCTGAGCATGTGCCAACGAACCTGTGAATCGTTCCACATTCGCCGAGAACGCATCCACCGAACCCGGCGCGATGCAGTAACACACCGACTGCCCTTCTATTTGTCCGGCGATAAGCCCTGCATCCTTGAGCACTTTCAGATGCTGCGACACCGTGGACTGCGCCAGCGGCAGTTTTTCGACAACGTCCGAACAGATACATGTTCCGCGCTGCGCCAGCACCTGAAGTATGCGCAGTCTAACGGGATTTCCCAGTGCACGGAATGTGTCAACCAGCTTTTCGTCTCTCTCTTGTAATTCAATGTTTTTCATCTCAACTCCTTCATCGTATATAAACGATATATCGTTATTTTACGATGCCCCCTCGGAATGTCAAGAGTCGAGGGGAATACCTAGGGTGCTACGGGGTCAACATCAACCGTCCAGCCGTGCGGCAGCACGATTTTGTCCAGCAACGCGCGCGGCTTCAGCCCTCGCAGGGAGACTTGCCACCGATACCTGCCCCTGAGACGTGGCGGGAACCCGGGCACCGGCCCCAACACCAGCGGGTCGCCCATCCCGGACGAGTCCCGTTCTTCTCTGAACGCCTTCGCCAGTTCCGTCGCCGCCTCTTCTACATACATCCTGTTGGTGTGTTGATACTGGAGGTTGATAACGCGGCTGAACGGCGGATAGCCCTGGCTCCGTCTCGCATCAAGCTCCTGCCGGTAGAACGACGCGTAGTCTTGCGAAGCTGCTGCCCTGACCGCGTAGTGTTCGGGTTGATACGTCTGGAAGACAACCCTGCCTTTTTGGGATCCCCTGCCTGCTCGTCCGGCAACCTGACACAACACCTGGAACGTCCGCTCACCCGCTCGAAAATCGGGCACGCCTAACCCAGTATCGGCAGAGACCACACCCACCAACGTCACCTGCGGGAAGTGCAGCCCCTTGGCAATCATCTGAGTTCCCACCAGCACCTGTGCCTTGCCAGACCGGAACGTCGTCAGAAGCCTCTCCATATCCTCAGGAGTCTGTGTCGCATCCCTGTCCCACCGGAGCACTTTCACTTTCGGGAAGAGTTTCTCCACTTCGGAAACCAAGCCTTCGGTGCCGATGCCGTAAAAGTCGAGTTTGAAGGTAAGACACTGGGGGCACTGCTGGAACGGCGCCTTGCGCAGTCCGCAGTGGTGGCAAACGAGCCTGTCCTGGTCCTTGTGGTAGCGCAAGGCCACGTCGCATCGCCGGCACTTTACGATATAGCCGCAGCCCCGGCACATCATCTGCGACGCCGTGCCTCTGCGATTGAGGAATAGAATCGCCTGCTCACCCGCATCGAGACACCGCTTCAACTCGCCGAGCAGCGTACGGCTGAAGGTCCCCGCGCTGCCGTCACGGGCTTCGCGGCGCATGTCCACGATTTCGACTTCGGCCAGTGGCGCTGGCCCGGCCTTTCCCTCCCGGCTGGTAGTGATGCGCTCAGGGAGGCTCAGTAGCTTGAAAATGCCCCGCTCCGTCCGGCGGTACGATAGTACGTCGGGCGACGCGCTTCCCATCACAACCACCGCGTTCGTAAGTGCGGACAAGCGTAGGGCAACATCGCGGGCATGGTAGCGGGGATTGGCGTCCTCCTGTTTATACGTCCACTCGTGCTCCTCGTCTATGACTATCAGGCCCAGGTCGGGCTGGGGTGCGAATACTGCCCCGCGGGAACCGACGACGATATCGTAGGAGCCGTTTTTAATCTCCCACCACTGGTCGAAGCGCTCACCCGGCTTGAGCTTGCTATGTTGAACCGCAACCTTGCCGGGGAACCTGCCTTCCAGCCGCTCGATAGTTTGATGCGTCAGCGCAATCTCAGGGACGAGAAAAATGGCCTTCTTTCCACTCGCGATACACCGGGTCAACGCGTCCATGTACACTTCGGTTTTTCCGCTGCCGGTTACCCCGTGTAAAAGAAACATCCTGGGACGGGCCGATGAAGCAACCAGTGCCGAACCGACAACCTCCGCCGCCGCTCCCTGAGCCTTTGTAAGTTTTGGCGCTCCTGACCTGTCGAACTCTCGCGCGGCAAGCGGATCGCGATACACCCGTTCTTCCTGCTCGACCACCCAACCTTTTTCGAGCAGCGCCTTAACGGACGACGCACCAAAGGTACTGCGCGCGGCCGTTGTGTTCATAGGCTCACTGGATTTCCCCAATGCCTCCAACAGTGCCTTCTGGCGAGGTGCCCTGGTAAGCGAATCCAGCTTCTCGCGAACCTGTGCCGGTTCTAACGCTACAGCCAATTGCCGTTCGTACTTGGCGGCAATCGTTGGCCGCTCCGATGCTCCTCTTACCTGCACCAGGCCTTGTTTCGCGAGCGACGACACAGTCCGGGCAGCCCAATCTCCCAACCCTCTCGCCAATCGCGTTTGGTCTATTTCGCCACGGTTCCGAAGATACGACACAACCCGTTTCTGCGCATCCGTTAGGCTTTCTTCTGAGACCGTTTGCCCTTCAGGGGTCAGGGATATCCGCACCTTTGCCCGAACCCTGCTGCCTGGAGGCAGCATCAGCGCAGCAGCCTCAAATAGCGAACACATGTAGTAGTCGGACATCCACTTTACCAACCCGAGCTGTGCATCTGTAAGTGTGGGAACATCTTCGACGACGTCCGCAATGTCGCGGGTCTGGGGAAAGTTCGGCTCTTTTTCTAATGAGAAAACAACGCCTTGAAGCCGCCGTGAACCGAACGGCACACGCACAACTTGGCCGACACTAACCGTAAGGTCAGGGGGAATCGAATAGGTAAAGGTACGGTTGTTACCGGCGGGAGCATCAACTGCCACTTCGGCATACTTCATTGCGTCACCTCTGTCGAGGGACGAACAGCCTCACGGGCTAGTGCTATGGAACAACCTGTCTGCATAGAGGGGTATTGTACCCCTGACAAGAGGTAATGCCGGAACTTACGAAGAGAAATCCCCTAAGTAAGGATTACGATTCGGACTTCGACTCGTCTTTAGGCTCTTCAACGACCGCTTCAGGCTCGGCAGCTACTTCAGCCTTCGTCTCCTGCTCTTCGACAATTGGCTCGACAGCCTCGACAACAGCTTCCTCTATCTGAGGTTCAGCAGCTATCGTTGCCTCTTCGGCCGACTGCTCGGTCACCGTTTCTGCTGAAACGGCTGGTGCGACCGACTTATCGGCAATAAACCGCTTCTCTTTGATTCGTGCCTTCTTGCCGGTCAGCCCGCGAAGGTAATACAAACGCGCCTGCTTCACAGCGCCCTTACGGAGCACTTCTACATATTCAACAACGGGCGAGTGCAAGTGGAATGTACGCTCTACACCAACACCGCTCGCAACTCGACGCACCGTGAAGGTGGCGCTCGGCCCGCCGCCACGCTTTCGGATGACGACGCCCTCGAACACTTGAGTACGAACCCGGTCGCCTTCCTTCACACGGATGCCAACCTTAACGTTGTCTCCAGAACGAAAGTTTTGTACCTTCGGATTCGGCTTGATATCTACAAGTTCATGTGCCTGGAACATCATGGGCCTCTCAAAAAGCGAGACCTCGCAACGGAGGTCTCAATAAAATATCACCACGTTCCCTGAAATCTTATACCCTATCGTCCCGATAGGCAAGGCATAGACAGCACCTTTTCCACATGCTAGCTTCCAAAACCTTCCCAGTCCAGTTCCTTCAAGTATCGTTTATCTTCATCCGATAACACCGCTTTAGCCAGTAGGTCAGGTCTTCGTTCCATCGTCCTTCGCAACGACTCCCTCCGCCGCCACTTCGCCACTTCGGCGTGGTTGCCGGACAACAATACATCCGGTATCTCCCAACCCTTGTATTCCGCCGGACGCGTGTATTGCGGATGCTGCAACAGCCAATCCGAAAATGTGTCGCCCTCTGTCGATTCCGGCGACCCAACCACTCCCGGAACCAAACGGGACACTGCATCAATGAATACCATGGCGGCCAGTTCACCACCACTTAGCACGAAATCTCCCACACTTATCTCGTCCGTGATGAGGTGTTCTCGCACCCGTTCATCCACTCCGTCATACCGACCACAAATAAGCGTCACGCGGGGATCCTGCGCAAATTCCACTGCCATGTCCTGATTAAATACCTTCCCCTGC
>JAQBWG010000066.1 GCA_027625225.1 Chloroflexota bacterium
AGCCTCCGCATCCAAGACCAAAGCCGCTTCCGCCAAAACAACGGGAGCAAAGAAAACCACCGCCAAGAAAAAGCCCGCCTCCAAGAAGAAGCCTGCGGCCTCCTCAAAACCCAAACCCACCACATAGTCTTCTCCCTCGACTCGTCTCTCTTCATCTGCAATTGATTGCAGATGCAAATCGCCGCATGTCAAAACCCCCGCCCACAGAGTACAATTTCCATTGAGAGATAGATGTCGTCCTGAGATATGGGCATCCTTTGACCAGTTCAAGGGACATCCAAAGACATCATAGAGGCATCATTTCTCAAAGCTGAGGGCACACGAAACCAAGCTAGAAGAGGCTTTTTATGGCATCATCCGACATCAAAAAACTCGTCCGTCCACACCTCGCAACAGTCGAGTCCTACCAACCCGTAGACCCGCCCGAACTGCTCGCCAAACGCGCCGGTATTTCCGAAAAAGATATCATCAAACTCAACGGCAACGAGAACCCCAACCCGCCCCATCCGGCCGTTCGCGAAGCCGTCGCCAACACACCCTTCAACATCTATCCCGACCCGCTGCAGCGGAAAGTTCGCAACGCCATATCTAATTACACCGGCATAGACGCCGACCACATCATCGCCGGCGCGGGCAGCGACGAGCTTATCGACCTGCTCTTCCGCCTGTTCATACAGCCCGGCGACACCATTCTCGACTTCGACCCCACCTTCGGCATGTACGCCTTCTGCGCCCGCCTCGCCCAGGCCGAGCTGAAGTACGTCCCCCGCAACGAGACGTTCGACCTGGACATAGATGCCGCGAAGCAGTCTATAGACGCCCGCACGAAGATTGTCTTCCTCAGTTCGCCCAACAACCCGACCGGCAACCTCGCCTCCGAGGAGCATATCCGCGCACTGCTCGACACCGGCCGCGTCATCGTGGTGGACGAAGCCTATTTCGAATTCTGTAAGCAATCGGCGGCGGACCTCGTTCCGGAGTACGAGAATCTGGTGGTGTTGCGCTCCATGAGCAAATGGGCGGGACTGGCCGGGCTGCGGGTCGGCTACGGCATCATGAGCCCAACGCTGGTCAACTACATCATAGACATCAAGTCGCCGTACAACCTGAACATCGCCGCCGAAGCAGGGCTGCTCGCCTCTATGGAACACGCATCCGAGCTGCAAGAGGCCGTGGATGCCATCGTGGACGAGCGCGAACGCATGATATCCTTATTACAGGCGCTCCCCGGCGTGAAGCCCTGGCCTTCGGCAGGTAACTTCGTTCTGGTGCAGTTCGCGCCGGGCAAGGCCGAAGAGATCTTCCAGAGCCTGGCCAAGCGCGGCATCTTTGTCCGCAAGTTCGGCGGGGAGCGACTGCGGGACTGCTTCCGTATTTCGGTGGGAACGCCGAAACAAACGAATGCACTCATCGCGGCGATGAAAGAACTGGTCTAATAAGGAGAACTACGCGATGCCAGGAAAAGCATCCGGCGCCGGACGTACCGGCTCGGCCAAGCGAAACACCGGCGAGACCCAGGTCTCGGTTGATCTGAACCTCGACGGCACGGGCATATTCGACATCAGCCTGGATAACGGCATGATGAAGCACATGCTGTCCCAGTTCTCCAAGCACGGCCTCGTTGACCTTAAGGTCGTCGCGAAAGGCGATACCGAGGTCGGCTGGCACCACATCGTGGAAGACATCGGCATCGTGCTGGGACGGGCGCTGCGTGAAGCGGTCGGCGACGCGCGGGGCATCGTCCGCATGGGCCACTCCTACGCGCCACTCGACGAGGCGCTGGCGCTGACCGTGGTGGACTTTTCGGGACGCGGCTACGCGGTCATTGAGGCCACTATCGGCGACGACGACATGGGCGAACTGGCCCCCGACCTGATTAGACATTTCCTCGAAAGCCTGGCCCGCGAAGCGGGCATGGCGCTGCACGTCCGGTTACTGGCAGGCGAGAACAACCACCACAAGGCCGAGGTCATCTTCAAGAGCCTCGGCCGCGCAATTCGGATGGCCGTGGCAAAAGACCCGCGCGCAACCGGCGACATCCCCAGCACCAAAGGCTCGCTCGTCTAGGTCGCGTGACTGACGCCTCGGACAGCCTTTCGGTCGTAAAGCGTTTCTACGAGGCGTTCGCCAGGCGCGACGACGCCACGCTCCTCACCCTCATCGCCGATAACGCAGAGTGGATGGCCTACGGCCCGCCCGAAATCCCGTTCACCGGAACATGGAAGGGCAGAGCGGAACTGGAAGAGTACTACGATGCCGTCCGTTCGACTCTGGACGTGCACGTCTACGAGCCGCGGGAGTTCATCGCAGAGAGTGAAACGGTCGTCGTGCTGGGGTGGGTGGAAGCAACGGTGAAGCCGACCGGCAAGCCGTTCAAAAGCCACTTCTCGCACATCTACACCGTTCGGGACGGCCGCATCACCAGCTACCGCAACTTCCTGGACACGGCAACGCTGCTGGATGCGCTAAGAAGCTAGTCGGCTTTTTCCAGTTCGAAGCTGTAGTCTTCGACGATAGGGTTGGCGAGGAGTTTCGAACACATCTCCTCGACCTTGGCCGAGGCGGCATTCTCAGACTCTTCCTGCAGCCGGACTTCCATGTATTTGCCTGCGCGCACGCTGTTGACGGTGTCAAAGCCCAGCGATTTCAGTCCGCCCATAATGGTGAGTCCCTGCGGGTCGTTCACCGACGGTTTGAGGGTTATAAACACCTTCGCCAGGTACATGTCTAAGGAGCGCTGAATTCGGGTGCATTGCCCGAATTCCTGTGGGCTTGGATGAACTGGGTAATCAACTCATCGTCGTAGGCATCGAGGTTAAGCAGGTAGTTCCAGGCAACGAGGGCGATTTGAGACTCGAGCCTGGGGTCGGGCGAGACGATAATTTCGGAATATTCCTGTGCATATTCCGCCAAACTGGCGACCATATCCGCGCAACCTTCCGGGCAGTTGTAGTGGATGCGAATACCACCGTGCTCAAGGTTGTGAATAAGTACCTCGTCGGGGATATATATGCTATATACACCGGCCCTTGCGGGCGCAGAACCTCCATACGTTGAATCGGCCAGGCCGGCCACGGTACCGGAATAGTGCCAACCTGATGTTGCGGGGACAGAGTTATACGGCGAATGACTCTGATTGGGAGTAAGATGTGTCGCTCCCTGGTCGTCATACCTGGTTCCAGGGGCATTCTCAACAATCTGCCCACCACCACGGCGACCAAAGGGCAAACCGGGGAGGAATAGAGCAACGATGAATATCACCGCAACGATACCGACCGCGCCAAACGCCAGATACCGGACAAAGCCCTTTTTCGCTTTGCGCCTCGCGCGACGTGCGGCACGAGCCTGAGTTGCTGTAAGACGGCGTCGTTTTGAACCTTCAGTTGCTTCTGCCATTAAACTCCCCGCTATAGCTGGTCAGCTTGTGTTTCATCTATTGTACGCAATCTTTCAGCGTAATGGTTGGCCTGTCAACCGGGTGAACGCGTCGAGATAGCGCTGTCGCGTCTTTTCCACGATATCGTCGGGCAGGGCAGGGGGTGGAGGATTTCTGTCCCAGTCCTGCCCGTCAAGCCAGTCGCGAACGAACTGCTTGTCGAAGTTGGGCTGCGCTTTGCCCGGTGCATACCCCGCCGCGTCCCAGAACCTGCTGGAGTCGGGGGTGAGTAGTTCGTCTATAAGGTGAAGTTCGCCATCTATCCAACCGAACTCCATCTTAGTGTCGGCGATGACGATGCCTTGTTGCTCGGCATAGGCGCGCGCGTGTTCGTATACGGCGATGGATTTCTCTTCGAGAACACGCGCGGTATCGGCACCATCCATATCCACAACCTCTTGCTTGGTCATGGGCAGGTCGTGACCTTCTTCGGCCTTGGTGGTCGGAGTGAACAGCGGTTTAGGAAACCGGTCGCCCTGTTTGAGACCCGACGGCATCGGTTCGCCGAACAGCGTCCCCGTCTTCTTGTACTCGGTCCAAGCGGCACCCGCGATATATCCGCGGACGACGCATTCGACGTCTATACGTTTGGCTTTGCGCACGACCATGGCGCGCCGGGCAATTTCCACATCGAGACCGAGGGTGCGGCTGCGCTCGGCTCCAAGCACGACGAAGTGGTTGGGCACCAGATCTTTGGTCTGGCGAAACCAGAACGCCGATATCTGGGTAAGAACGGCACCTTTATCGGGGATAGCGTTGGGAAGGATGACGTCGAAGGCAGAGATACGGTCGGTGGCCACCATAAGCAGGCGGCCGTCGCTCAGGCCGTAGGTATCACGCACTTTTCCCCGGTGGACAAGGTTGGGGAGATTGGTTTCCTTGATAACGGTCATGTGTCCTGTATCCCCGACTTTTCGAACATCTCGTCAACGTGCTTAACGTAGGGCGCATAGTCAAAGATAGCGCTGAGCTGGTCAGCGGACAGCACCGAGGTAATCTTCTCTTCGGCAGCAGCCAGTTCGCTGAGCGGGGTATCGCCGTCGAAGGCGGTCATGGACAATCGTTGAACGAGTTTGTAAGCGTCTTCGCGGGTCAGTCCTTCCTCGACCAGAGCAAGTAGCAGTTTCTGGGAGAAGATGACACCGTTGGACGATTCGAGGTTCTTCATCATCCGGTCGGGGTGGACGCGCAGGCCGGAAATGACGCCGGTGAAGATGTCGAGGATATAGTCGAGAGCGAGACAAGCGTCGGGCAATATAAGCCGCTCGGCGGAGGAGTGGCTGATGTCGCGCTCTCCCCACAAAGCCACGTTTTCCATCGCGGTAACGGCATACCCCCGGATGAGACGGGCGAGGCCGCACACGCGCTCCGACAGTTCAGGGTTGCGCTTGTGAGGCATGGACGACGAGCCTGTCTGGCCCTCGCCGAACGGTTCCTCGACCTCACGCAGTTCGGTGCGCTGCAACGACCGAATCTCGGTGGCGAATTTTTCCAGCGACGCGGCTATAAGCGCGAGGGTGGTCACAAATTCGGCGTGACGGTCGCGCTGGATGACCTGGTTGGAGAAGATGGCAACGGCGAGCCCGAGCTTCTTGCACACCCGCTCCTCGACGGACGGCGGAACGCTGGCGTGGGTGCCGACGGGGCCGGAGAACTTACCGACGGATATGGTCTCGCGGGCGTCGAACAGACGGCGGCGGTTGCGCCGCATTTCGTCCCACCACACGGCAAGCTTGAGTCCGAACGTTATCGGCTCGGCATGCACACCGTGCGTACGCCCCATCATCAGCGTGTGCTGGTGCTCCACGGCCTGTTCGCGCAGCGCCTCGATGAGTCGGGCAACGCCGTTGTCGAGCAAGTCGGCAGCCTGTTGAAGCTGCAGACTGGTGGCGGTATCCCACACGTCGCTCGTGGTGAGGCCGTGGTGCAGCCAGCGGCCTTCGGGACCGATCTTCTCGGTGATGGAACCGAGGAAGGCGGTCATATCGTGCTTGGTGCGGTCGAGAATCTCTTTCAGGCGAGGAAGGTCGTAGGTGACGTCCTTGAGCTTGGCAAGGTCTTCCTGAGGCACCACGCCTTCTTCCGCCCAGGCCTCGACGACGGCAAGTTCGACCTTGAGCCAGGCGCCGAACTTGCTCTCTTCGGACCAGACTTTGCCCATCGCGGGCCGGGTATAGCGTTCAATCATGGCCCAACCCCTTATATTCCAGCAGCGATGTCACTGCGATGGAACGACTGGTTGAAGGTTATGCGGGAGGTATTTTTGTAGACTCTGGCCCGTGCATCGGCGATGGTGTCCCCCAGCGCAGCGACGGCGAGGACACGCCCACCGGACGTAGCCACCTTACCGTCCACAACCCGCGTACCGGCGTGGAACACGGTGACATCGTCGTCAACAGCGTCCAGCCCGGAAATGGCCTGGTTGATGATGTAGTGGCCGGGGTACCCGCCGGACGCGAGCACGACGGCGACGCACGAACGCTGGTCCCACTCAATGCGGGTGTTGGCGATGTCGCCGCGGGCGGTGTCCAGCATGATTTGCAATAGGTCGCTCTTCAAACGGGGCAGCACTGCCTGAGTCTCGGGATCGCCCATGCGGGCGTTGAACTCCAGCACGTACGGGCCTTTGTCGGTCAGCATAAGACCTGCGTAGAGGACGCCGCGGTATGACGACTTGTCCTTCGCCAGCGCTTTGACCGTCGGCTCCATGATTTCGCGGCGAACGCGCGCTTCAAGCTCGGCGTTCCACTTGGACGGCGGGCTGAAGCTGCCCATGCCGCCGGTGTTGGGGCCGTCGTCGCCGTCGCGCACGCGCTTGTAGTCACGGGCGGCGACCATAGATGAGATACGCTCGCCATCCACGAAGGCGAACACGCTCATCTCCTCGCCCTGGAGAAACTCTTCGACAAGCACGACGTTCCCCGCGTCGCCGAAGATGCGGCGCTCGATACAATCGCGGATAGCCTCGTTGGCCTCGTACCGGTCGCGGGCGATGATAACTCCTTTGCCCGCAGCCAGGCCGTCCGCCTTTACGACGAGCGGGAACACACCCTGATTGATGTGCCGGAGGGCCTCTTCTGCATCGGTAAATGTTTTGGAAGGCGCGGTCGGAATCTTGTTCCGCTGCATGAGTTGCTTGGCGAACGCCTTGCTGGTCTCGATGCGGGCGGCATTTTTTGACGGGCCGAATATCGGATGCTTGGCCTTTTGGAACGTGTCCACGATACCTTTGGCGAGCGGCGCCTCGGGGCCGACGACGGTAAAGTCAATATTGTTGTCCTGCACAAACTTCAGCAAAGCTTCGACATCGTCCGCCGCAATATCCACATTCGTCGCGACGGCCGCCGTACCGGCGTTGCCCGGCGCGACGAACAACTCGCCGAGACGCAGGCTTTGTGCCAGCTTCCAGGCGATAGCATGCTCACGCCCGCCGCTGCCGACCAGAAGCACCCGTAACTTGTTGTTTTCTATTCCCATTCAATAGTCCCCGGCGGCTTGGACGTGATGTCGAAGACGACGCGATTCACGTCGGCGACTTCGTTGACGATACGGTTGGAGATGCGCGCAAGGACGTCGTAGGGAAGCCGCGCCCAGTCGGCCGTCATGGCGTCCTCACTGGTGACCGCCCTGATAGCGATGACATAGCCGTAAGTGCGGTAGTCGCCGGTAACACCCACGGTGTGAGTGTTCGTGAGCACCGCAAAACTCTGCCAGAGGTCGCGGTACAGGTTGTTAATCTTGATTTCGTCCATCACCACCCAGTCGGCCGCCCGGAGCGTCTCAAGCTTCTTCTCGGTCACTTCGCCAAGCACGCGAATGGCAAGACCGGGGCCGGGGAACGGCTGGCGGAAAATCATCTCTTCCGGCAGGCCCAGTTCAAGGCCGACCTCACGGACTTCGTCTTTGAAAAGATAGCGCAGCGGCTCGACGAGCTTCAGCTTCATGTGAGCAGGCAACCCGCCGACGTTGTGGTGAGTCTTTATCTTGGCGGAAACCTTCGTCTCCTCCGTCTTGCTCTCGATGACGTCCGGGTACAGCGTTCCCTGCGCAAGGAAATCTACCTTGCCGACCTTGTTCGCCTCCTCGTCGAAGACGTGGATGAACTCCTCGCCAATGGTACGGCGTTTCTGCTCGGGGTCGGTGATGCCCTTGAGTGCATTCAAAAACTGCTCTGTAGCATTTCGATGAATGAAGTTTATGCTCATGTGCCGTTCGAACGTCTTGACGACGCGTTCCGGCTCTTCGCGGCGCATGAGGCCGTTGTTCACGAAGATGCACGTGAGCTGGTCGCCGATGGCGCGGTGAATAAGCGCGGCGGCCACAGCGGAATCAACGCCGCCCGACAGCGCGCAGATGACCCGCCCGTCGCCGACCTTCGCCTTGATGTCCGCTACCGCTTCTTCGACGAAGTTGCTCGGCGTCCACAAACCCTGACAGCCGCATACCTGGTACAGGAAGTTCTCGATGAGCACGCGGCCCTGCGGGGTGTGAACAACTTCGGGATGGAACTGAATGCCGTACATGCGCTTGCCGTCGCCCAGGACGGCGACAGGGGAATTGTCTGTATATGCGAGCGATTTGAATCCCGGCGGCGCCTCGGTGATGTGGTCGCCGTGGCTCATCCACACAGGCATCGAGGGTGGCAGTCCTTTGAAGAAAGGATCGCTTTCGTTGTTCTGATGCAACACGGCATGACCGTACTCGCGCTTGGCGCTGGAAGAAACCTTCCCTCCAAGCTGGTGAGCCATTGCCTGCATGCCGTAGCAGATGCCCAGCACAGGCAGGCCGCGGTCGTACACCCAGGCGGGCGCAAGGGGAGCGCCGTCTTCGTACACGCTGGCAGGGCCACCGGACAAAATCACACCTTTGGGTTCCAGCGGAGCGACCTTCTCCCAGGGAGTGTCGTGGGTGATGATTTCGCAGTACACCTTGCTCTCGCGGACGCGTCGGGCGATGAGGCGGCTGTACTGGGAACCGAAGTCGATGATAACGACGGACTCACGCTGGACGCGGCGTTCGCCCGGAGGTTCCGACTGAAGCCCTCGCTTTTCCTTGGCAATTTCAAGGTAGGCGGATACTTCAAGGTCGTCGGAGGAAGCTACTCGGCGGCTGGTGCCGGATTTCTTCTGGACGCCGACGGCTATATCGCCAGCTTCCTGGACGGGTTTGGTGGTTTTTTCGGAAGTGTCGTCCTTCGGCATCGTGTATAGGTGTACGGTATCATTCGTGCTACACTATGGT
>JAQBWG010000067.1 GCA_027625225.1 Chloroflexota bacterium
ACCGCGGCTATTCCCACGGCACGCACCGAGATGAGCAAGTTCGCTCCTCGAATCATTCGCATCCAGATTCCGGTCGAAAAGATTGGCATGGTCATAGGCCCGGGCGGCAAAACCATCCGCAGCATCATTGAGCAGACCAAGGCTACGGTTGACGTACAGGACGACGGCACCGTCTTCCTGGGTTCGCCGGACGCCGCAGCAGCGCAGAAGGCTGTGGACATGATTAAGGCTATGACCGAAGGAGCCAAAGTCGGTGGCACATATACCGGTAAGGTAGTTAAAATCCTCGACTTCGGCGCATTCGTGGAGATTCTTCCGGGAACCGACGGCATGGTACATATCTCAGAACTCGCCCATTACAGAGTCAACCGCGTCGAAGATATTTTGTCGGTTGGCGACGAAGTCCAGGTCAAAGTAAAAGACGTAGACCAGTCTGGCCGCATCAGCCTTTCTCGAAAAGCCCTTCTGCCTAACGAAGGCGGCGGCGATGTAGGCCGACCTCCCGAAGGCCCTGAAGGTTCCGACAACGAGGAGTCAGACGACGACCGCCCGAATCGGCCACCGTATCGTGGTGGTTCAAGGCCCAGTGGCGGCGGTGGCGGTTATCGCGGCGGCGGTGCCGGTGGCGGCGGCCAACGAGGCGGCGGCGGAGGCTTCGGGCAGCGTAGACCCGGTGGCGGTGGTCCATCCCGCGACCGCTATTAGCTTCGGAGGACGGCCATGCCCACCATTCGAGTCGCAGTCCATGGCATATACGGAAAGATGGGGCAGGAAGTCCTCAAGACCGTTTGCAAAGAAGACGGGCTTACACCCGTCGGTGCAGTGGACGCGCGAGCTAACGACACAACCCTGACGCTTCCGGATGGCTCCGGCACCGTACCTCTAGCAACCTCGCTCGACAAGCTCTCCGGTAACATAGACGTCATCGTAGACTTCAGCAGCGCCGAAGGAGCCATGACGGCGATCCGAACAGCTACAGCCCGGAAGATTAACGTCGTTATCGGTACCACCGGGCTATCCGAAAGCGACTATGCGGAAGCCAAAAAGTTAGCCGAGGGCAACAACACCGGCGTCTTCATCGCACCTAACTTCGCTATCGGCGCCGTTCTGCTAATGCACCTCGCCCGTATCGCGGGCAAACACTTCGAGTACGCCGACCTTGTCGAAACTCACCACGAAGCCAAAATAGACGCCCCGTCGGGAACCGCACTCGCCATCGCCAAAGCCGCAGCCGAAGCACGAAGCGGCCCGTTCAAGACAAACAAAGCCGAAAAGGAAACGCTGCCCGGCACACGTGGCGGCACTCTCAACGGTGTCTCGGTTCACAGCGTCCGGATGCCCGGAAGGGTTGCCCACCACGAAATTCTATTCGGTGGGCTCGGCCAGACGCTTTCTATCCGACACGACTCGATCAACCGTGAAAGCTTCATGCCCGGCGTAGTGGCTGCGGTGAAGTTTGCCGTAAAGACCCCCGGCCTCACAGTCGGATTGGAAAAAGTCCTCGGCCTCTAGTCTCGGCCTCTCGTCCTTCAATACTTTACTTAAACCTATCTGCATCTCTAGATGTATGCACACCCAACGGGGTATCATATTGTTGTTTTACGGGGAGGTAGACAGTTGGAAGGCCCACGAGTAGCAGTCATAGGCGCCACCGGCGCAGTCGGTGAAGTATTCTTGCGCATCGTAGAGGAGCGTTCGTTCCCATTCTCTCAGCTTCGCCTGTGCGCCACCGAGCGTTCCGCTGGAAAGATGCTTACGGTTCGTGGAAAAGAATACACTGTAGAAACGACAACACCCGAGTTATTTGACAACGTGGACATCGCCTTCATCTCGGCCACCACGGAAGCAAGCAAACACTACGGCCCTATCGCCGCCGAACGTGGCGCACTGGTGATAGACGATTCCTCGGCATTCCGTATGAACCCACAGGTGCCGCTGGTTGTGCCAGAGGTCAACGGCGACGACCTTGAGCACCATCGGGGTATCGTCGCCATACCCAACTGCTCGACCACCCCATTAGTCATGGTACTCAAGCCACTCAGCGAAACGAACCCTATCCGGCGGGTGATAGCCGACACCTACCAGTCGGTGTCCGGCACTGGTTCCGCCGCAGTCGCCGAATTGCGCGAGCAGGTGGGGCAAGTCTTGAATAACGAACCAATCAGGTCGTCGGTCTATCCTAATCAGATAGCTTTCAACGTCTTTCCGCACATCGACTCGTTCCAGGAGAACGGTTATACCAAGGAAGAGATGAAGATGGTGCAGGAGACACGAAAAATCCTCCATTTGCCCGAACTCCCCGTCTCCGCCACATGCGTTCGTGTCCCCGTGAACATAAGCCACAGCGAAGCCGTGCACATCGAGTTCGAGCGGCCTATCGAGCCAGCGACTGTGCGGGAGATTCTTTCGAAGTGCCCCGGAGTAAAAGTACTGGACGACCCCGCTACTGACGTTTATCCTATGCCCATCAAAGCTGAAGGGACTGACGACGTGCTTGTCGGGCGTATCCGCAAAGACCTATCGCATCCTAACGGCATTGCCCTCTGGCTATCGTGCGACAACCTGCGTAAAGGCGCTGCGCTGAATGCGATACAGATAGCCGAGGAAGTCTTAAGACGGAAATTATTACCCCGTCAGGGAAAGGTAATGGCATGGCAGAGTTAGGAAGGCTACTCACCGCGATGATTACGCCCTTCGATGAGAAGGGCCAGGTAGACTATAAAGAAGCTGCACGGCTGGCCAAGGCCCTTGTAGCCTCTGGAAGCGACGGCCTCGTGTTATCCGGTACGACCGGTGAATCACCTACCCTTTCACACCAGGAAAAACTACGGCTTTACGCCGAAGTGAAGAAGGCCGTCGGCAACCGTGCATCGGTAGTGGCTGGGACGACGAACAATAATACCGTTGAAAGTATCGAGTTAAGCAAAGAGGCAGAACGCGAGGGCGTTGACGCTTTTCTGCTCACTGTCCCCTACTACAACAAGCCCCCACAGGAGGGCCTGTACCAACACTTCAAGGCCATCGCCGAAAGTGTTCACACCCCGTGCATTCTTTACAACGTCCCGGGGCGCACCAGCCTCAACATGACCGCCGACACCACTATTCGGCTAAGCGAAGTAGATAACATCGTGGGCGTCAAAGAAGCCAGCAGCAATATGGACCAGATTACTGAAATCATTACCAGGGCACCGGGCGACTTCAAGGTTTGGAGTGGCAACGACAACGAAACGTTCCACATCATGTGTACCGGCGGATATGGTGTGATATCAGTCGCTGCCCATCTCGTCGGCCTTCAAATCAAGAAGATGATAGGGCTGATACTCGAAGGAGACATCGAGGCGGCGGCAGCCGAACATCGAAGGCTTTTAGATATTTTCAATGGACTGTTTGTTGTAACTAATCCCATCCCTGTGAAGTACGGGGTAGGCAAAGCCGGATTCAACGTCGGCAAGCCTCGTCTGCCGTTGGTGTCGCCTGATAGCGGTACAGCGCAAAAGCTCGATGCGCTGTTATCACGATACGAGATTGACTTGAAGGCTCCGGCCGCTTCCTAGATAACCGGGCGAACAGTTATTGTCTCGTGCCGGCGAGGGCCGGTTGAGATAATGTCGATTGGACTGCCAATCAGTTCTTGAAGGCGTTGCACGTACGCCTGAGCCCCTTTGGGAAGATCTTTGTACTGAGTAACGCTCGCCGTCTTGCCATCCCAGCCTGGCATGTCTTCGTATATAGGCGTACACCGCTCTAGGGCCGCTGCCCCACCCGGTACGTCTTTGATAATTTCGCCGTCCAATTCGTACCCGGTGCAGATTTTTATTGGATGGAACCCGTCCAATACGTCCAGCCTGGTGAGGACTACAGATGTATATCCGTTCACCTGTGCACTGTACTTCGCACTAACCGCGTCAAACCACCCCACCCGCCGAGCCCGTCCTGTGGTTGTTCCGAACTCCTGGGCAAGGTCGCGTATCTTGTTGCCGGTCTCGTCCTTCAATTCCGTTGGAAACGGCCCGCTGCCAACACGGCTGCAATAGGCTTTAAACACTCCAATGACGCCGGAAAGCTGCCGCGGATGTATACCCAGCCCAACACACGCTCCACCCACCGTGGGATTGGATGACGTAACGAATGGATACGTGCCGTGGTCAAGGTCTAGCAACGCACCCTGAGCACCTTCGATGAGTACGTTTTCGTTCTTGGCCAGTCGCTCGTGAATGAGTCTCTCCACCCTTCCGATGAACGGCGTAAGCCTTTCCGACCAGATCTTGCACTTCTCATGCACTTCTTCAACCGAGATGGCGTTACCGCCATATACCTTGGTGATGATTGCATTGGTATGGTCAAGTACCCGTTCAAGCCTGGGAAGCAGGCTTTCCACATCCAATAGGTCAGCAGCTCGAAGGCCGGTGCGAGCGGCCTTATCGCTATATGCAGGCCCAATACCTCTGCCTGTCGTCCCGATAGCCTTGTCGCCTTTGGCTGTCTCAGAAAGCTTATCCAAAAGGATATGGTAGGGCATGATCAGGTGCGCCCGTTCACTGATAAGTAAGCGACCATGTACGTCAACACCACGTTCGTCCAAACCATTGACTTCCGAAAGCAGTGTATCCGGGTCAACCACAACCCCGTTGCCTATTACACTTAAGGTCTGAGGCCAAAAGATACCCGACGGGATCAGGTGAAGGCTAAACTTCCCCTGCTCGTTAATGACCGTATGACCGGCGTTGTTTCCTCCCGAAAAGCGTGCAACAACATCGGCACGCTCCGACAGGAAGTCAACTATTTTTCCTTTTCCTTCGTCACCCCATTGGGCGCCCAGAACTACGTGGGCAGGCATGGCTTCTCCTAGAGAATGGTTCGTTACAAAAAGACCGCGGGCAGTATAGCAAACGGAATCTATCTACGGAAGAAGCAGACCGACTCCTGACTAGTTTCCGTGCCGAAACTAGTCACGTCCAAAAATCCCGAAGCGTTTCTTCCGTTCAGTTGCAGCACTGTCATTGCTTTTAGGCTCTTCGGGCAGCTTGGGAGGAGTTTCGATTCGTTGGCTATTGTCATTTCGTGAATTATTATTCCGTTGCCCATCATTCCTTGGGCCATTTCGTCCAGGCCCACTCCTGCGTGTCCACAGGTCGGCAAAGAATTCCGGTGTGAAGAAGATACGGTTGTCTGCTATCTGAGACAGCTCCCATGCAAGATTCGATGGAAACGCCGCAACCTCCATATGCTTGCCGGTGTTCTTCACCTGCTGGACAGCATACGAAAAGTCTCCATCGCCACTCACCAGTATCCCGACGTCATAGAGGTTGTTCCAAGCCATCTGGAGAAGGTCTGTAGCCAGCATGATGTCCACGCCTTTTTCCACGGTGATGTCGCCACGCTGCTTGGATGTCCCCAGACGCACCTCTAAGTAGGGGGTGTTATAGAGTGCGCTAAAGAACTTTTGTTGGTCCTGGTATGCCTGTGGATTACGCTCGGCGTCTCGTTGCACATTGTAGTAATACACTCTGTGCAACTCTCTACCATCGGCAAGTTTATCGGCGAACGCCTTGAAGTCTAGGTCGAAGCGGCGACAATTCTCATCCAGGCTGTGATATAGATTACTTCCGTCTATAAATATCGAGACTCGCGGCGACCATGCAGTGTACTGAGTATTTTTGTCGTTCAAATTCTTTTTCGGCATAATTCTCCCTGATAGAAACACATAAATATGTTCGTTCCATAGTGATTAATAGATTACAGTTCAGTTTCAATCTCTCCGATAGCCGCGTCTAGGCCCCGGACGATTTCATCTACGTCATTTTGGGTTATCAACAGAGGTGGACCAAGCTGAATAATGGTTCCCATGGTTCTCAAGAGTAAGCCATGGCTGCGGAATTTCTCGACAAGACGTTCCCCGATTCGGAGCGAGTCTGGGAAACGCTCCTTAGTCTCGCGATCCGCTACCAATTCAATCCCCATCAGCAACCCAAGTCCCCGCACATCACCCACAATCGAATGCTTTTCCTTTAGTTCTTGCAATTGCCCCAGGAAATATTCGCCCATCTTGGCCGAATTTTCGACCATCCCTCTGGTTTCGATGATTTCGATGTTCTTAAGTGCCACAACTGCTGAGACCGGATGCCCTCCGTACGTGAGAGCCTGTTTGAACGCGTTCCCTTCTCCCACAAACGCATCAGCCACATCTCCACTGGTTATCGTTGCACCGACAGGTAGATAGCTACTGCTAAGACCCTTGGCTACAGTCATAATATCGGGCACAACGTCCCAGTGCTCGACGCCAAACATCTTTCCGGTGCGTCCGAAACCACACACAACCTCATCGTCTATCAACAGGATGCCGTATTTGTCACAAATTTGGCGTAACATCGGCCAATACTCGTCTCCCGGCACCGCTGCACCGAGGGAGGAGCACACCGTTTCAGCGATGATTGCCACTATGGTGTCGGGGCCTTGGAAAAGAATGATGTCTTCTAAGGCCTTGATGCAGCGTACAGCACAATCGGATGCATTTTCGCCACCACGTTCGCAGCGATAGGAGTTCGGCAGCGGCGCGTAGACGAGGCCGGGATACTCGGGCTCATAGTCTTCAAGAGTGATGCCGGCAGGCCGGCCAAGCCACATCGTGACTCCGGTTCCGCCGTGATACGTCCCTTTCAGGCTGATTACCTTGTACCGACCGACATCCCCATGCCGTCTGTGATATCCGCGAGCAATCTTGAGCGCCGTTTCGTTCGCTTCCGAACCGCCGGAAACCGGCCAAACGCGCTCTAAATCGCCCGGTGCAAGTTCTGCCAATTTGCGTACAAGCTGTGCCAGCGGAGGTGTCGTCGTACCCTCCGGCCAATAGGAAAGCTGTTTCATCTGGTCGCGCATAGCCTCAGCAATTTCGATATGGCCATAGCCAGCACTTACCGAGGAGTAGCCACCATTCACGTCAATCCACTCATGCCCATCCGTGTCTACCACCCGGATACCGTCAGCTCTGTCAATAACGATGGGCTCACCTCGTTCGCCCATGTCCGTCCACGAGCGGATCGGCATCCATAGATGTTTATTTGCCAAATCACGAATGGCTTGTGTGTCAGTCATAAAAGCGACTCCTACGAAAAAGACCTAACTAAGACTTAAGGCTTTCTGGCGATACCCAACTCGCCTTCCAGTTCCCACAAGGACAAATCAATCGCGTACACGATTTGGTCAACATCGTCACGTGTGATGCAAAGGGGAGGGCCAAGATGGAGGATGTCTCCGCGAGAATTCAGCAAAAGACCATGATTGCGGAGCTTTTCGGTTAATCGTGCAGCCATCCTGTCTTCAGGTTTGAAGCCTGTTTTAGCTTTGTGATCGCTCACGAACTCCATCGCGACAAAAAGGCCGATTCCTCGAACATCGCCCACTAGTGCGTGGTCAGGTTTAAGGGCGACCAACTGCTCTTTCAGGTACGCCCCTGTTGCAGCGGCGTTTTGCACGAGGTTTTCCGATTCGATGATTTCGATATTTTTGAGCGCAGCAGCAGCAGTGACAGGATGCCCCGCATTCGTGAAAACGTGACTGAATACGGAACCTTTGGCGGCAAAGCTGTCGGCTATCTGGTCTTTGACGATAGTCGCGGCTACCGGAAGATAACTGCTGATGATGCCCTTTGCCACGGTCATCATATCCGGAACGATGTCCCAATGATTGCTCCCGAACATTTTGCCTGTGCGCCCAAAACCACACACCACTTCGTCCATAATGAGCAATACGCCATACCGGTCGCAGATGTCGCGAATCATCGGCCAGTATTCGTCTCCAGGAACAGGCGCACCCTGAGGAATGGCAATTGGTTCGGCAATAAACGCAGCAACCGTGTTCGGGCCGTGGAACTTGATTAGGTCTTCCACAGCCTGGGCGCATCGCACGGCACACTCAGACGGAGTAGTGCCGCCCATTTCGCAACGATAGGGGTTGGGTTGGGGAGCATAAAGCATCCCCGGGTACACAGGCTCAAAGTCGCTACGGGGGTTGGCGGGGCCACCTCCGGCGAACACCACACCACCGGTCATACCATGATACGAACCGCGACGGCTGATGACCTTAAACCGGCCTGCCTCGCCTCGCCGTTTATGATAAGCACGGGCAATTTTAATAGCCGTCTCGTTAGCCTCGGACCCACCCGAGACAAGAAAAGAACGATTAAGAGAGCCGGGAGCAAGCTCGGCCAATTTTGCGGCCAGCCGCACGGCTGGCTCGGTCGTGGTCCCTACGGGTGCAAACGTAGTCTTAACGGCCTGTTCATAGGCTGCATCGGCAATCTCTTCGCGGCCATAACCTACGTTGACCGACGTATACCCGCCATTTACGTCTATCCACTCTTTACCTTCGGAGTCTTTGACACGAATACCTTTTCCTTGAACGATAACCGGCGGCCCTCCCTCTTCGGCCATCTGGGCCCAGTCGCGATTGTGCATCCAAAGGTATTTCAAGGA